>NZ_JAHGAH010000024.1:0-9917 GCF_030248475.1 Vibrio sp. D173a | reverse complement strand
GCCAATGGCCCAAGCTCATCCGCTATATCGATGACGGTCATTTATCTATCGATAATAATCGTGCTGAACGCGCCATTAAACCGCTGGTCATTGGCAGAAAAAATTGGCTGTTCTCAAACACACCAAATGGTGCTGATGCGAGCGCGATGCTTTACAGCATCGTCGAGACAGCGAAAGCCAACGGCCTTATCCTCTACGACTACATGGTCAAGTGCATGAAAGAGCTCGCGAAAGCGGAGCCTGATATCGATGCGCTCCTACCTTGGAACTTCAAATATTAACAACATCGCCCCGTGGGTTCATGGGGCGTTTACACCTCTTGCAGACAACGAACACACTCTCCGACACTCGCATAGCAAAGCGTCTGACATACTATCAATCGATGACATTCTGATGAGGCACGCCTACGGATGAGGGTGGCATCAGTTTGAGGAGAAGTGACTAAAAGAACTTCTCTGCTATGCAAGCCTAATATTGGTATGGCACCAATGAGCATCACAAGCTAGATAAGCCCGAAAGACTGGATTCTGGATAACTTGATCTGTTGACTCAAAAAAATAGCGAGCTGAGGGCTCGCTATTTTCGAAGTTTTTATTCTGCTTTTGGCACTGGTGTTTGCTCTGCTTCTTGAGGCGCATTTTCTTCAGGTGGTGGTGTTACTTCAACTGCCCCTGAAACCTGTTCAGCCAAGGTCTCCACAGCACCAGAAACTAATAGATTAGGATCGAGTGGCGGGATAACCTGCAGGTCTTCTGTATCCTCGTCGATAGCAGGCTTTTGGCTTACATGGCCAATGATCGATTGATAGTAACGGCGGATGTTTTCTACGTAGTTACGTGCTTCATCACCACGGGCATAACCGTAACGAGTCTGGCTGTAATAACGTTTCTGACGCAACAATGGTAGACGCTCTTTTACATCTGCCCATGCGTTTGGATCGCCGCCTTGCGCTTTAGTCAGGCGTCGTGCGTCCATCATATGACCATAGCCAACGTTGTAAGATGCCAACGCAAACCAAATCTTTTCGTGTTCATTAATGGAATCTGGTACACGAGCGACAATACGACGCAGGTATTCCACACCACCTCGAACAGACTGTTCTGGGTCAAGTCGGTCCGTTACCCCAACGCTCTTCGCAGTAGGCAATGTAAGCATCATCATTCCACGTACACCCGTCGGTGATTTTGCTTTTGGTTTCCAATGGGACTCTTGGTAAGCCAATGCGGCGATCAAGCGCCAGTCGAACTCTTCACTGTACTTTTGGAACAGTGGTGACCATTTCGGCAGGGTGTTATCCAAAGCTCGAATAAAGGCACGCGTGTCTACGTAGTCGAAAGCTTCAATGTGACCGATGTATTTCTCTTCGAGTGTCGCGAGTTCACCAGACTGTTTAATGTTGCCAAAGAACTCGATCAACATGGCATACAAGCTTTCATCTTCAGAACGACGAGTAAACCAAGAGACAGGTTGGTCTTCGGTGAGCTCAAAAGCCAAAGCTAAATCTGGGTATAGGCGCTGCGCCAAAGACAGTTCTACCGAGTCAGTTACTGTAAAACGCAACTCACCTGTTGATACGTGTTTTAAGAGGTCGCGAGTATCGGCATCGCCAATAATTTCGAATTGCAGCTCTGGGTGTTCTTTCTGTAGCGCGGTTAATGTCGGAACAAATTGTGACTGCTCAACAATTTGCAGCGTCTCTGCTCCTGCATTGCTGTCTTCGTTTCCGGCTTTCTCATCTTTTGATTCTTGATACTTGATGAGCTGGTCTACATCGCGAGGGCGAAGCTGGCCTTTTTTGTACACTACTTGCTGGCTCACATAGTAGTAAGCAGGCCCGGGACGGAAGCGTTGAACCGCTTGAGAGGTTTGGTTTAAACCTGTCGCGATAATATCAATATCGCCTTTTTTCAGAGCAGGGAATAACTCTGCTTGGCGGAAAGCGGGTCTGATTTCCAACTTCACGCCGAGTTGCTCTGCAAATTTGCGCGCCAGTTCGTAATCCAAGCCAGCAGGACCATCAGGACCAATGTAGTAGGAGAGTTGGTTGTTTAGCGTGCCAACACGTAGGACACCACGCTCTTGGATTTGCTCGAATTCACTTTTGGGTTCCGACTCAATCTGACAGGCAGAGAGTAAAAGCACAGAGGCGAAAAGTAGGGCGCTGCGCTTGAGTCGGTTGAACTGACTTATTTGCATTAATTCGGTACGTCTCGATAATTTTCTAGTTGCCTTTATATCAAAGCGAGCTGGTGGGGCAAAGTGAATCAGACAGATAGAGTGCGACATTGTGTGATTTATCGACATTTTAGTCGGAATTCAAATTTGACGAAAAAAATGACGCAAACGGTTGCTTTTGGTGTTACATCACAAAAACAATTGCTATATAATGCGCTCGCAACGAAGAGGTGGCATCGGCATAGGTTTGAAAAACCTTCGGGAATAGCTTCGAAGAAAACAGTATAACCCACTGAATTTATTCCAATATCACCTTAATCACTTGCAATAAGAGACCTAAGCACATGAGAATTTTGCGTGGCTCCCCAGCTCTTTCTGAGTTTCGTGTTAATAAACTACTGGAACTTTGTCGTGAACAAGATCTGCCTGTCACTGGCATTTACGCTGAGTTCATGCACTTTGCGGATCTAAAGTCTGACCTTGATGCTCAAGAGTTGGAAAAACTGGAAAAATTGCTGACTTACGGTCCAACGATCGAAGAGCATGAGCCAGAAGGTCTTCTACTTCTTGTTACGCCTCGTCCGGGCACTATTTCGCCTTGGTCTTCTAAATCTACTGATATCGCCATCAACTGTGGTCTAGACAAAGTAAAACGTCTTGAGCGCGGCACGGCATACTACGTAGAGACATCGACGCCTCTTAACGATGCTCAAATTGCTGATGTAAAAGCACTCATCCATGATCGCATGATGGAAGTGATATTTACTGATTTTGATGCAGCAAATGCGTTATTCCAAGCGGCAGAACCTGCGCCTGTAGCAGACGTTGACCTATTAAAAGGCGGCCGTGCTGCGCTTGAAAACGCAAACGTTACCCTAGGTCTTGCACTTGCAGATGATGAAATTGAATACCTCTACGATGCGTTCGTAAATAAGCTAGAACGCAACCCGACTGACATCGAACTAATGATGTTTGCACAAGCGAACTCAGAGCACTGTCGTCACAAGATCTTCAACGCAGACTGGACTATCGACGGAGTAAAGCAAGAGAAGTCTCTGTTCAAGATGATCAAGAACACATTCGAAACTACGCCTGAAAACGTACTGTCTGCATACAAAGATAACGCAGCGGTAATGGTAGGTTCTGATGTAGGTCGTTTCTTCCCGAACCCAGAAACTCGCCAGTACGGTTACAGCCAAGAGAAAGCGCACATCCTAATGAAGGTGGAAACGCACAACCACCCAACTGCTATCTCTCCTTGGCCGGGTGCTTCTACTGGTTCAGGCGGTGAAATTCGTGATGAAGGCGCGACTGGTATCGGTGGTAAGCCAAAAGCAGGTCTAGTTGGTTTCACAACCTCTAACCTACGTATTCCTGGTTTTGAACAGCCATGGGAAACAGATTTCGGTAAACCGGGTCGCATCGTTAACGCTCTAGACATCATGCTAGAAGGCCCACTTGGTGGTGCGGCGTTCAACAACGAATTTGGTCGTCCAAACCTACTTGGTTACTTCCGTACTTACGAAGAGAAAGTTAACTCTCACGGAGGTGAAGAGGTTCGTGGTTACCACAAGCCAATCATGATTGCTGGTGGTATGGGTAACATCCGTGACGAGCACGTTCAGAAGAAAGAGATCCCGGTAGGTGCGAGCCTAATCGTACTTGGTGGTCCTGCAATGAACATCGGTCTTGGCGGTGGTGCAGCTTCTTCAATGGCATCTGGTCAATCAGCAGAAGACCTAGATTTCGCTTCAGTACAGCGTGAAAACCCAGAGATGGAACGCCGCTGTCAGGAAGTGATCGACCGTTGTTGGCAACTTGGTGAAGAGAACCCAATCGCATTTATCCACGATGTAGGCGCGGGCGGTATCTCTAACGCACTTCCTGAGCTTGTAGACGATGGCGAGCGTGGTGGTATCTTCCAACTACGCGATGTTCCAAACGATGAACCAGGCATGAGCCCACTTGAGATCTGGTGTAACGAATCTCAAGAGCGTTACGTAATGGCAGTTGCGCCAGAGAACATGGAAGTATTCGACGCAATCTGTAAGCGTGAGCGTGCACCATACGCCGTAGTAGGTATCGCAACGGAAGAGCGTGAACTGAAACTTGAAGATTCACACTTTGATAATACGCCAATCGACATGCCAATGGATGTGCTTCTTGGTAAGACGCCTAAGATGCATCGTGATGCGAAAACGCTAAAAGCAAACAACCCAGCAGTTAACCGTGACGGTATCGAGCTAAACGAAGCCGCGGACCGCGTTCTACGTCTACCAACGGTTGCAGAGAAAACATTCCTTATCACTATCGGTGACCGCACAGTAACGGGTCTAGTTGCTCGTGACCAAATGGTTGGTCCTTGGCAGGTTCCTGTTGCTAACTGCGCAGTGACCGCAGCAAGTTACGACACTTACCACGGTGAAGCGATGTCGATGGGTGAGCGTACACCAGTGGCTCTACTAGATTTCGGTGCTTCTGCTCGTCTAGCGGTTGGTGAAGCAATCACAAACATTGCAGCGACAAACATCGGTGATATCAAACACATTAAACTGTCTGCAAACTGGATGTCTCCAGCTGGCCACCCGGGTGAAGACGCAGGTCTTTACGAAGCAGTGAAAGCCGTAGGTGAAGAGCTATGTCCAGCACTTGGCCTGACTATCCCTGTGGGTAAAGACTCAATGTCGATGAAGACCAAGTGGGAAGAGAACGGTGAGCAGAAAGAAGTAACCTCTCCGCTATCTCTAATCATCACTGCGTTTGCTCGTGTTGAAGATGTGCGTAAGACAATTACACCTCAGCTTCGCACTGACAAAGGTGATACTTCACTTGTACTTATCGACCTAGGTAACGGTCAAAACCGTCTAGGTGCAACAGCACTAGCACAGGTTTACAAACAGCTTGGTGACAAGCCAGCAGACGTAGACAACGCAGCACAACTGAAAGGTTTCTACGAGGGCGTTCAGACTCTTGTAGCGAATGACCAAGTAGTGGCTTACCACGATAAGGGTGACGGTGGTCTATTCGTTACTCTAGCTGAAATGGCATTCGCAGGTCACTGTGGCGTTAAAGCTGACATCGCTGACCTAGGTGATGATGCACTAGCTGCACTATTCAACGAAGAACTAGGTGCGGTACTTCAGGTTAAGAACGATGACCTAGACGCTGTACTTTCAACGCTAGCAGCAAACGATCTTGAAGCGTGTTCACACGTAATTGGCTCTGTAGAAGCATCTGATGAGCTAGTGATTACTTCTGGTGAGACAGTCGTTCTTGAGCGTAACCGTACTGAACTACGCACTATCTGGGCAGAGACAACGCACAAGATGCAAGGTCTACGTGATAACCCAGCATGTGCTGACCAAGAGCACGAAGCGAAGAAAGACAACTCAGACCCAGGTCTGAACGTTAAGCTAAGCTTCGATGTAAACGAAGACGTCGCAGCACCTTACATTGCTAAAGGTGTTAAACCTAAGATGGCAATTCTGCGTGAGCAGGGCGTTAACTCTCACGTTGAGATGGCAGCAGCCTTTGACCGTGCAGGCTTTGAAGCAACAGATATTCACATGAGCGACATCCTAACGGGTCAAGCAGTTCTTGAGGAATACAACGGCCTAGTGGCTTGTGGTGGCTTCTCTTACGGTGACGTTCTTGGGGCTGGTGAAGGTTGGGCTAAATCAATCCTGTTCAACGAGCAAGCGCGCAACCAGTTTGAAGGTTTCTTCCAGCGTGAAGATACGTTCTCTTTAGGTGTGTGTAACGGCTGTCAGATGCTATCGAACCTGAAAGAGCTAATCCCGGGCGCAGACCTGTGGCCACGCTTCGTTCGTAACGAATCTGAGCGTTTTGAAGCTCGTTTCAGCCTAGTAGAAGTGCAGAAGTCTGACTCTGTATTCTTCGATGGTATGGAAGGTTCACGTATGCCAATCTCAGTATCACACGGTGAAGGCCGCGTAGAAGTACGTGATGCAGATCACTTAGCGGCGATTGAAGCATCAGGTACGGTTGCCGTTCGTTACGTGGACAACCACGGTAACCCAACGCAGCAATACCCGAACAACCCGAACGGTTCGCCAAACGCAATCACAGGTCTAACGACTGCTGATGGCCGTGTGACTATCATGATGCCGCACCCAGAGCGTGTATTCCGCACAGTAGCGAACTCATGGTCTCCAGAAGGTTGGGGCGAGAACGGTGCTTGGATGCGCATGTTCCAAAATGCACGTAAGAACATCGGTTAATCACGACTTAGTCAACGGTTAACGAAAGTAGTAAAGCGCTGGTTGAGAGACCGGCGCTTTTTTATTTTAGGGAATCGAGAACGGACTTCGTCCTATAGGACGGCGAGTTTCGAGGGTCGGGAAAAATAGCGGCGTCATTTCCTAGACTGACGAAGGAAGGAGTAGGAAATCTCTTTTGAACAATGAATAGGGAGAGATCCCCAACTCACTCGTGCCTTGTTCTTGAGGATGACGATTAAATTGCGTTGGACTCATAAGGTGTTGACAGTATTAATTCCTAAATAGACAAAATGAAATCGTCTCCCGTCTCCCGTCTCCCGTCTCCCGTCTCCCGTCTCCCGTCTCCCGTCTCCCGTCTCCCGTCTCCCGTCTCCCGTCTCCCATAAAAAACTTGCAGCGTTTCGCTAACTTTTATGCTCTAATACCGCGCTTACCAAGGGATGGTGTTAAACAGCTCAGCTTAGATGGAGTTATCAAGTTGACCGAATCCCTGATTAATCCCTTAGGAAATGAAAGAAATGGCTAAAAATCCAAAATTTGCTATCCGCGTAACTGAAAAACGTAACGGTTGGAGCGCAGAGATCACTCGTCAGGTGACTTCTCGTAAAGTAGTAGTATCAAAACGTGAAACTGGTTTTGACAGCGAAGAGAAAGCACAAGCTTGGGCTGAGCAGGAACTAGCAGGTTTTGTACAAAACCAAGTAGTTCGTAACGAGCGTAAAGCAGTACAACGTCAAGAGCGTGAAGCAGAGCAACTAGCGGCAAAAGTTCGTAAAGAAGAAGCTCGTAAAGCTCGTGAAGCAGACGTAGACACTGACGAAGAATAATCGCAGTGTGTTTGATGGTGATTGGAACCATCGACAATGAATTTGAAAATGCCCCGAGTTTATCTCGGGGCATTTTTATTTGCGGTATTTATAGGCAATCAGAGGATATTGAGAGTTTGATTGAATTTCCTGATGTAGCCGTATTGTACGCATGATCTTTGCGAAGCTTTTTAGGTGTGTGAACGGGCTGCAAATCAATGTGGCGTAATCCATCTGACAAATCGGTAGCTTCACCGTAGTCGTAATCTCTTGCCTCGGTAATCTCACCTTTTGCATATTGGCATCCAGTAGGTGCTTCATCGTTTTTCCACGCAATCATATCTGGCTTAGCATCAAGATTTAAACCATCGTGGACTTTTTGAGCATAGTGATCTTCGATTTGATGTTGGTTGCTTTGTTCTTGTAAGTACTCAGCAATCTCTCCAGATGGTTGAGCGTGAGCTAAGCAGGGCAAGATGGCTCCTGCAATAAGAAGTTGTTTATAAGTATTATTCATAGTGGTTCACAAGCAAAAGGAAGATACCCTAGTTGTGAATGAGAATTATTGCAATTAATTTGTTGTGCGAATGCTTTATGTAAACTTCTGGTCCAACCTTTTGTTTTTAAAAGTATGGATATAAAAAAGCCCAGATTGTCTATCTGGGCTTAAGTTCATTCGTTGAGAATTATTGCTGAGTTTCTAGCGGTATTTGGCCAGTGGTCACTTGGTCGACATCAAACTCAGTTAGCTCTTCAATATAGCTCTCTACCGTCTGCTCAACCATCTCGTCGTCTTGCTTGAAGTAAGCGATATGGAAAATAGCATCACCTTCGTTAACGAGTGGCAGTGTTTGCTGGCCAATAACGATACCGCCTTTTGGTGCCAACAGCTCTAGTTCGTCATGGCCAAGCGGTGAGCTGATGTAAGCGAGCGTTTCGCCTTCTTCTACTTTATCACCTAAGTTCACGACAGTGCGTAGGATGCCGTTGCCAGATGCGCGTACCCAGCTGGTGGATTTGGCAATGATTGGCTCTGGAAGCTTCTTACGGCTTGCGCGCAGCATGCCGATCGCTTGCATGACACGCTGAACACCTAATACACCAGCGCTGATCGACAGTGGATCAAAGCGCAGTGCTTCACCTGCTTCATACGTCAAAACAGGGATATCGCACTTTTCAGCTTCACTGCGCAGAGAACCGTCACGTAGAGCAGAGTCTACGATCACTGGTGTTGCAAACGCTTTTGCGATACGCAGTGTTTCTGGGTTTCTCAAGTTCGCACGAATTTGAGGTAGGTTAGTACGGTGAATTGCACCCGTGTGAAGATCCAAAATGTAGTCACAACGTTTAGCGATGTTATTGAAGAAACCATGCGCCATACGTGATGCCAACGCACCTTTCTCACTACCTGGGAAGCAGCGGTTTAGGTCACGGCGGTCTGGTAGGTAACGCGATTTATGGATAAAGCCGAACACGTTTACGATAGGTACAGCAATCACAGTACCTTTCAGCTTTGCTGGATCCAATTGGTTGATCATCTGACGAACGATCTCTACGCCATTAAGCTCATCACCATGGATCGCCGCATTCACCATTAGCACTGGACCTTCTTGTTTACCATGGATGATTTCCACTGGAATAGAAAGCGGTGAGTGCGTGTAAAGCTGTGCAGCTTCAAATTCGGTTTCTAGTCGTTGTCCTGGTTGTACTTGATGCCCGAGCAGCTCAAATACTTTGCTTTTTTTACTTCTGGCCATAAACCATCTCTGTCAAATACGTTAGCAACAATGTAACAACTGGTTCAAAATCACACTAATCACTCTTCTTAATGTGACGAACAATAATTTTTGTTGAAAAGATTGAAAATTCACCAAATGTATGGCTTGTGTAAGTGTATTTGGCAATTTCTTGTGTTAATTGAGTAGCTGTACGCTGTGTTTTAAGTTGTAATATTCATCACAAAAATAAGGCTGTTTTAAATTTAATACTAATATTTTTTTCGAGAAAAACTGTCTTTTACCTATGGTTTTTATCCGCTAATATCCTCGCCGAATTTTTGACCTAATACTATTTAACTAGAGGTTATAATGAAAAAGGCGATCGCTAAAATTGGCGCACTAACTGCAGGGGCACTTTCTCTTTCTGGCTGTGTAGGCAGCAACGCAGTAACGGGTTACGTTATGGGCTTCAACTTGAAAGCTGTTGACAACCGTTACGCTCGTGGTGGTCTAAACATGCTAATGGCGCCAGTTTACGGTGTTGCTATTGCGGCTGACTACATCGTGTTCAACTCTCTAGAGTTCTGGACTGGTAAAAACCCGCTAAACGGTAAGCCACACATCTTTGATAAGAAGATGGACACTTACATCGACGTAAACCACCAGTTAGATAAATCACTAACAACAGCACCAGTTGGTCCTCTAACGAACAACCGTGTTATCGAGCAAGGTCAGATGCAACAGATCGACGAGAACACAGTTCAAATGGACATCACTTACAACAACGGTGAAAAAGCAACACTTATGGGTGTTCGTGAAGGTGAGTTTGTTACTTACTACATCGATGGTGAAGTAGTTGCTAAGACTTCTATGGATGAGCTAGCGGCATACGCGCAAACTCGTGCATAATGTGCGATGTGCTTTTAATGCAAGCTCGCAATAAAAAAGGGTGCCTCGGCACTAATGCCGTTCACTTA
>NZ_JAHGAH010000239.1:0-1066 GCF_030248475.1 Vibrio sp. D173a | reverse complement strand
ATATCTGAAAATTATCCGTAATTCTGGATACAAGTGAGCCTGCAACTTCTGGTAGCGTCACATCAAAAAACGTTTTGATAGCAGAGGTGAATGCTGCTTTGGAGGGAAAATAGACATTGTTCCTCACATGCTCATTCATTACTTTCCAAAGCCGCTCTATTGGATTTAAGTTTGGGCTGTATGGTGGTAAGTAATGAAGCTCTACATTGAGCACTTTTGCCGCATTTCTCACCATTTCTGACCGATGGTAGGCTGCACCATCAAGCACAATATGCACGGTTTGCTCTAGTGGATAATGCTCTTTCTTGAGTTTCCAAAAGAAGCGAACAATGCTCTCGCTATCTATCGTTTCATAAGTATCTGTAATCGTTGCGCTAATGTCTTTCAGTGACAGAGCTCCGATTAAATTCACTCGAGTACGGCTACCTGTCGTTTCAATAAGCTTATCCTGTCCTTTTCGGATCCAGCCATAACTGAGCTTTGTTGATTGAGTCGGATGAACGGCATCCATGAAAAGCACAGGTGCATTATTGGACTTAAGTACCTCATTGTAATACTCGATAAACGCTTGTTGCTCTTCAGGTTTTAGCTTGTGCGGAACACCTTTGGGCTTTTTGTATGAAAAACCGTGGTGATGTAACCACTTGTTCATGCCTGCAACGGTGTAGCTCACGCCGAATTCCGTCTCGATGTAAGCAACGATTTGACGCGTATGAAAGTAGGTTTTCTCAGTCAAATGCTCGATGAGCTGCATCGTTTGAATTTCAGAAAGTCGGCTCTGGCTACCACCATTCTCAGGTTTAAGTTTTTCAGAGAGAACATAATCACTAAGATGACGGGCAACGGTCGATTCATGAATACGAAGAGCTTGAGATATCATGACCTGACTCCAACCCTCGGAAGCCAGTAAAACGGCTTTTATACGGTCGCACACACGACTATCACGCTCAGTGTCGTGCATCTGTTCGAGTTGCTGCTTTTGTTCAGGAGTCAGTACAATTTTCATGGTGCGTAGCATGATCCTGAATTAATGAGAAATCAAGCATCTTCAATGATCACGGGTATA
>NZ_JAHGAH010000238.1:0-26391 GCF_030248475.1 Vibrio sp. D173a | reverse complement strand
ATAGGTTCTTAGTGACCTTTTCGTTACCCATTTTCTAAGTGCAAGCAAGTTAAGGAGAGTGAATGAGCTTATTTCTACGTACTACAGCATTGATGCTTTTAGTACTAAGCCGTGCGCCGGCGTTCGCCGCACTTCCAAATGTCCCGAGTAACGAGCAAGACCGTTCTGCTAGCCAAAACGAAGTTTGCTCAAAATTGTTCAAGCATAGCCTTAGTGGTTTGTATGGCATTCAGTCAATCGACTCCAAACCAACTCAACCTTATTCAGATTTCGATGTACTTTACAGCAAAGCTCACCAAGCACAATTCGAGTTAGAAACCATCTGTAAAAGTACTGCCCTTCTTACTGACGCCCAACCTTACTTCGCAGGCGTTAAATCTCAACATCGTGCCGAAGAAAAGATTGCTCACGAATTGGATGGTCAAGTAGAGCGAATTACAGACTTAGCACGAGCAACTATCGTAGCGGATGACGTAGCAAGCCTTGTATCCGTATATGAAGCACTAGAACGTGAAACAACTATCGTTAAAGTGAAAAACCGCTTTAAGAAACCAACCGCATCTGGTTACCGTGACTTAAACTTACTGGTACGTCTTCCTAAAACGAATTTGATTGCTGAAGTTCAACTGCACCTTAAAGCCATTGCTGACGTGAAAAGTGGTCCAGAGCATGACTTGTATGAACAGATCCAAAAGATCGAACGACAAGCGTTAGTGGAAGGCCGAAGCCTCAACGACATCGAGACGGCATCGATTCGTAACATGCGTACTCAATCGAAAAACTTGTACCAAGAAGCTTGGCACCCATACCTAACAACACACTTAGAAGCTGCGTAAGCGAGCAGTTTCTACCCTCACTAATACTAAAAAGCCACCGTAATTGCGGTGGCTTTTTATTTGTTCTTTAGCAAGTACCGGAACACACAAACAAAAAGACCACGACAAAGCGTGGTCTCATTCCATTTCACATGGCTTACTGGTCTGCCTTTAGGTTCTCTACGCGAGCTTTCAACTTCTGACCCGGGCGGAACGTAACGACACGTCGAGCAGTAATAGGGATATCTTCACCCGTTTTCGGGTTACGACCAGGTCGTTCGTTTTTGTCACGAAGGTCAAAGTTACCAAAACCTGACAGTTTTACCTGTTCGCCACTTTCTAGTGCCTTGCGAATTTCTTCAAAGAACACTTCCACCGTTTCCTTGGCGTCCCGTTTACTAAATCCCAATTTATCAAACAGGTTTTCTGCAAGTTCGGCTTTTGTGAGCGCCATAAAACTTTCCTCAAAGCTATGTTAAACAATGCTACCTTAGTGTAGCGCCAGAGCAGTTTTACCCTACCATTTCAACAACATATCGGGGTTACATTTGGAAGTGTATGACAAGCTTATGATTTTCGCCAACTTTTTTCTTTGCTAATATACCGAATGTTTCATCATCGAAGTACTTTACCCACCACCAATACCATATTTTACTTTAATTACCTCTAAACTATGGGAATTATCCAGTTCAATAATCTAAATTTTCAAATAAAAACAAGATTATTCACTATTTAATAAAAATATCAGATACTGGTCATTTTACAAACAACTGACACAAAACCTCTTAATTTTTCAGTGGTTTGAGTCACTCTACAAATAGATCTGACCAGTTGTATTCATTGGAGTTTTTATTCTGTTTCTGCTGTTCCAGCAGAAAATGAAACCTTGAACAAAGACAAAGTTCTGTGTCCATCACCATGACGATGAATGGAAAGATTGATACTGTTTGCGCATTCTATCCCATCGTCAGAGTACCAACATGCTTCACCAAGTCGTCAGTATTCTATTCCCTGTTTTTGCGTTGGTTTTTGTTGGGTATTTAGTTGGGCGCTACATAAAGCCAGATTTCCGCCCGATCAATCGCATCAATATGGATGTGTTTACACCAGCACTTGTATTTTCATCGCTAGTCAGCATGCCGATTGATATGGGCCAAGTTCCTCTTTTACTTGCTGCTATTATTGCCGTTGTCATACCTGGTGTTGTGATGATACCTATCGCAAAGCTAAGCGGGCTATCCTTCAAAACATGGGCACCACCACATATGTTTAGAAATAGCGGAAACCTTGCCATCCCGTTGTTCACTTATACCTTTGGGGAATTGGCTCTCCCTTCTGCGGTACTCTTGTTCGTTGTCTCCGCCTGTTTGCACATCAGCCTAGGCGTCATGCTGCTTAGTAGCGGCAATCCGCTCAAGCAAATCATCAAGATGCCAATTTTCTTATCCGCTACGCTCGCATTAGTGATTAACCTGTCCGGGGTTAGCGTTTGGAACCCGCTTTACGAAGCTACCGCATTACTTGGTCAAGCTGCTGTACCGGTTATGCTGCTCTCATTGGGCGCACAAATGCTCAATCTAAGGCTCGGTGGCCTGAAGGTTGGTCTGATGTGTACGTTACAATCACTTGTGACAGGAGCAGTAGCGTTTGCAATTATTTATTGGTTGATTCCACTGCCTGCGATGCAACTGCAAATGATGGTGTTGTTCACCATGCTGCCACCAGCCGTAATGAACTATTTGTTTGCCGAGCGGCTGAACATTGAGCCAATGACCGTCGCTTCAATGGTTCTGTTTGGGAACTTTTTCAGCATAATCACGTTACCGTTATTGCTGATGTTTATTCTTTCGCTCTCTTAGCGATGCCTAATCATTCACTTTACGATTGCAGCCATCAAGTTGAATGTTAGACTGGCAGAAAAATAGTAATTACCCCGCGTCCCTAAACGATATGAAGTCCATTATCCAGATCAGTGATTGTCACTTGAGTGATAAATCCAGTTTTGAGAACTTACGTAAAGCATTGCTTCTTGCCCAAGGTGACGCGTCTTGCGATACCCTTTTGTTTACTGGTGATCTTTGTTGCAATCCTAGACCCGGTGACTATCACGCGTTCGTTAATATGGTAGAGGCTCACGTCGAGGGGAAAAACATCTTCGCGATTGCTGGCAACCACGATGATGCAAAATTGATGAAGCAAGAACTGCTCGGCAGTAGTATCAAAGTCACCGATAAAGCGAGAATTCACAATCGTGAAGTCTTGTTCTTAGATTCCAGCACCAAACCGCTTGATAGGCGCCATCCTCTGGGCTCTGGCAGGATCGATAAGCGCGGAATCGCGCGTTTGACCAAGCAACTTCGCGACACAACCAACCCAATTATTGTTGTCCATCATCCTATTATTCCCGTCGGTTCAGAATGGATGAAAGCCATTTGCTTAGAGAACGACGCGAGCTTACTTAGATTGTTGGCCGAACATCAGGTTCGAGACATTATCTGCGGACATGGCCATGATGCATTAACGGCCACACAGCGAGGCGTCACCCAACACATGGCACCGGCGACAGCCTACGGCTTTGATCACAGCATTAAAGAATATAATCGAAGTGAGCAAATTGGCGTGAATAAGCTTTGCTTCGAAGATGATGGTATCACCGCGACACCCATTTGGTTACCGCGTAACGAATCAAAATAACCAATTAAGCTATAGGTCGAGTGTATAGACTGTTCCGATACTCAACAAACAGGAACTAGGCCTACATCAGCCCAGTTCCAATTTCAGCGCTCGATAAGCAGCAACAACCTTCTAAGTTCCAATGACCATTGGTTCCACAGGTCATTGGTTCTACAAGTTATTGTTGCTATCGCTGGATTTAGGCTAATTCGTGCTTAAACACAGTTTGATTGGTTAGAAGGTCTTTCATTTTCTGACCAATACTTGCTATTTGTTCAGCACTGTAACGTGCGGTCTGATAAGTCACGATTAAGCGTAAGGTTCGTTCACCATCGACAACATTCTCCATCATCTCGAAGTGCAAGCCAAATAGCGACTCAGTTTTATTCGGTAGAATTTGCTGGTACGCAATTGAATCACCATCAGGCTGTTCCAAAGCGCCGTATAGTGCATTATCTGCATGAATTTGAGCGTAAACGTCGAACATAAGTCCATCTTTAGGATCTAAACCAAGTTCCCGCTGTACTCTATCGATAGGAACCGTTGCATGTGGCATCGAGTCATTAATGGTTTGAGTGACCTCTTGAACCAATTCAACAAAGGACTGTTCAGGTTTAAACATCACACGGTGCGCAACCATGGTCGTAAAGTACCCTACCGAATCGAAATACTTCGCCTCGTCTCGTCCAGATGCAGATGTACCAATCACAAGATCTTTTAAATTGCCGGCTTCGTGGAGGGCTTGAGCAATTGCCGAGTATACGACACTAAAAATCGACGAGTTTTGCTCTCTTGAGATCGAAGAGACAACCTCATGCGCATGCGTACCTAAATCAATTTCCAACCAGTTAGCTTCAATTGGATTGATATCCGCAGGCAGCTGACCAACATCTGACGTGGCTAAATCCAACCCGCGAGTCGCACCTTGTAATCGTTCAAGCCAGTAAGCAAGATCCACTGCATTGACGCCACGCTCCCTTTGAATGGTGGCATAATCATGAATAGAATTCGCTGGTTTATCCCACGTAGGCTCTAAACCTTGAACACGTGCTAAATAAGCTTTAGAAAGTTCCGGCATCAGATTATTCAATGACCATTCATCAATCACCATATGATGAATAAGGAAAGAAAGAACTTGTTGACCAGTCTGCTCATCTTTAAAGAAGCGAACTCGTAGAGGTAACTCTTTACCTAAATCAAAAACGTAAGCCGCTTCGGATTCCAAGCTTGCGTAACCCGCCTCTGAGCTGTTCCAGAACCATACATAGCTTGAAAGATCCTGTTCTGGAATCACACGCTGAACGGCTCCACCGTCCATATCAACGAATAGCGTTCTTAGCCCAGTATGACGAATCAATAGGTCTAGAAATGCGAGTTTAAATGCCTCCTCATCAACCTCAGCATCAAAACGCATGGCAAATGGCAAATTGAAGATCGCACATTTCCCAGTGGCAATGTGTGCATCCCAAAGGAACGCTTGCGCGAATGACAGTGGCGCGCCCTCATCCGATATTGAGCGTTGTGAGATACCCTCTTCTTCAAGCATGGAATTTGAGGCAGATTGATTTAACGAAGCACATTCGGCAAGCGCTTCAGCACTTGGGAATTTGAAAAAATCATTAAAGCTGATTTCGATACCATGATTGTTCATCAAGTTACCGATAATTCGCGTGGCCAACAGAGAATGTCCACCGACTTCAAAAAAGTCGTCATCTAATTCAATACTAGAGTCATCAAGGCTCGTTCTAAACTCAGTCAAAATTATATCTTTAATATTGTCATTAGAACCACTATGACAATTAAACTCAGATAAATCGACTTCTTGAAAAACTAAGCTGCTTACCAAAGAATCCTTATTCAGCAAGTCATAGTTACTCTTGAGAAAATTAATGACATTAAAGTCACTTAATTGATTTTCAATTATAGGATGCCTGACGATAAATACGAACTTTTCTTGCTCTGTTTCTACGATAACTAATCTAAATGGAGATTGATGTTCAGGTTGCCATGTTGTCGTTTTCAGGGTTTCAATTAGCTCTGAGAGTTGTTTTTTTGGAATTTGTATAACACTACTTATCTGCTCGCCTTCTGTATCGAGCCATTTTTCCAGCTCAAATTCTTCAGAAAATCCATAGCGTAAATTGAGCCCATAATCTTCGATGGCGAGCTTTTTAAATGCCTCTTCAATAAGCCAGCTTTTGCTACTACTATCAATAATATAGCAATTAAACAACCATGAGATGCTTTCTGGTTCTTGAAGCTGCTGCATCCATATTGTTTCTTCAGCGTCGGTGATTGGTAATCGCTTTTTTGTTTCTTCTGTGACGTTATACATATAATTCTGACTCTTTTTTAACCGCTCAATAGGCAGACAAATATTTTTTCAAGTTTATGCATTTAACTGTATACGAATTCGATACAATAATGATAGGATTAATTATCATTTAGATTTGCATTTCACGTCAAGCTAATAATAAATCTGAGTTAAAAACACAAATTCTTTCACTCAGATCTTTAGCCTATTGATGGGAAATCTCAGTATATATCTCAGTTTAAATGCCGAAAAAGGCTTTTTGAGAGTGAAGTTGTGACCTTATTATTCAGCAATAAAAAAGAAGCCGACATATTTTTAACAAACAATCAATATCGACGTGGAATATTATTTTTTCGTATCCCATACCATTATTTCCATTCAATAGTATTGAAGGGCACCTGTCTCTTATTTATTTCGGACTGCATGCCGTATGAACGCTAAAATTATCTTTGTTTTCTTTTTATTGTGTATCGTTTCCATTTTTATTGGCGCCAATCCAATCGATTGGTCACTACTGCTGAAGATGGACGAAAATGCTTGGTTGCCGATTACTGCTAGCAGACTTCCGAGGTTGGTTGCGTTGATTCTAACAGGGGCCGGCTTGGCGATGTGCGGCGTCATCTTGCAACACATCGTCAGAAATCGTTTTGTAGAGCCTGGGACTACCGGCGGCCTAGATGCTGCCAAACTTGGTATTTTGGTATCGATCGTCATGTTGCCAAACTCAGATAAGCTTGAGCGCATGATTTTTGCTGTCGTATTTTGCTTTGCAGCAGGGCTCATTTACATCGCGATCGTACGAAAAATTAAATTCAGTAATTCAGCATTGGTCCCAGTCATTGGACTGATGTTTGGCAGCGTATTGAGCGCAATCGCTGAATTTTACGCTTATCAAAATAACGTTCTTCAAAG
Organism: Vibrio sp. D173a; assembly: GCF_030248475.1. Lineage (NCBI taxonomy): Bacteria > Pseudomonadati > Pseudomonadota > Gammaproteobacteria > Vibrionales > Vibrionaceae > Vibrio > Vibrio sp. D173a. The sequence continues at coordinate 19,677 of NZ_JAHGAH010000238.1, read as the reverse complement.
CATGTCTGGCTGGTTAATGGGAGACTTTTCTAAGGTCGTACAGGAACACTATGAGATCATTTACCTGATCTTACCCACCACTCTGTTGACCTACTTCTACGCAAATAAATTTACCGTCATGGGCATGGGAGAAGATGCAGCATCTAACTTGGGTATTAACTTCGCAACAACGGCAGCTTTAGGTCTGATGCTGGTTTCCTTGACCGTTGCTGTGACCGTCGTGACCGTCGGGGCAATTCATTTTGTCGGTTTAGTGATCCCAAACCTTGTCGCACTAAAATATGGCGACCACCTGAAAAACACACTGCCAATCTTGGCATTGGGTGGCGCATCACTGCTTATTTTTTGCGATGTGATAAGCAGACTTGTGGTCTTTCCTTTTGAGGTTCCGATCGGCCTTACCGCGAGTGCGATTGGTGGCACCCTATTTCTTGTATTGCTCCTTAAAGGAGCACGTGCATGAAAGCTCTTAACACAAACACAAACACAATTGTCACGGTGATGCTGTTGAGCATCCTATCTATGACTTTTGTTTTCGTTAACTCCGGATTGGATTTTGATTACATCATACCGAAAAGGCTCATTAAGCTCGGAGCGATCTTTGTGGGCGGTAGCTGTGTCGCGATTTCCGCAGTTATTTTTCAAGCCTTGGTCGGCAACCGAATTTTAACGCCATCAATCATGGGGTATGAGTCTGTTTACCTTGTATGGCATTCCCTACTTTTGTTGATTGCAGGTACTGCAGGAAGCGCAGCGCTTGGTGTCATCGGTAATTTCGCTATCTCAACACTGCTGATCCTTTTGTACTCATTTGCGATTCAATTCTGGGTTCTCAAGAAGTTTCAACGTGATATGCACCAAGTGCTTTTGATTGGCTTTGTGCTCACGATGGTTCTAACAACCATTGCCCAGTTCGTCCAACTTAGAATCAGCCCTGGTGAGTTTTCGATACTTCAAGGGCTCAGCTATACGTCATTTGAAAGAGCAAAACCTCCTACCCTGCTCTTCGCGTGTACGGTGTTAAGCGTATTCGCATTCTTTGTAAAACGATGGTCTCGTGAATTAGACGTCATTGGGCTTGGCCGAGACCAAGCAATGTCATTAGGCCTTAGCGATAAGCACTACATTCCAAAATATTTTGCTGTCATTGCAATACTCGTCGCTATTTCGACCAGTTTAATTGGCCCTACCGCATTTATGGGGATTTTCATCGCCAACATCGCTTATTCGACTTCCAGATCATCGAGTTATGGGCAGGTACTGTGGGCGGCTTGTGCTATTGCCATCATCATGTTTCTGACGGGGCAGCTCATGGTCGAGCATCTATTTAACTATAAAACCACCGTCTCTATCTTGGTCAACGTGCTTTGTGGTGGGTATTTTCTCGCCATCACAATCAGAGCTAGAAGCCAGATTTAAAAGACTGTAACTCGCCTTTGAAAAGGCAATCTAACGACAACAAAAGGAAATGTCTCATGTTTAAAAGCACTCTAAGCTTGAGTGTCGCTCTTGCTTGCTGTTCTCTTGGTGTATTGACGGCTTGCGAGCCCACTGCCGCAATTGCTAAAACTCAAGCCGCCCAGCCACTCGATACTCCAATCGTGATCGAACACAACCTTGGTGAGACCGTAATTTCAAGCCGTCCGCAACGAGTAGCGGCACTAGACATGAACGAGGTAGACTTTTTAGATCAGTTAAATGTTCCGATTGCGGGAATGGTCAAAGACTTTATCCCTCACTTCCTCGAAGCGTACAAAGAATCGCCGGAAATCGTCGACCTTGGAGCAATCGTTCAGCCAAACATGGAAAAGGTCTACGCTTTAAAGCCTGACCTTGTGTTAATGACGCCACTTCACACCACCCAATATGAAGAACTATCCCAACTCGCACCGACTTTGCACTTTGACATCGACTATCGCAATAGCCGCGGTCATCACGTTGATGTTATCAAAAAGCACCTTGTTGACTTGGGAGAGATCTTCGGCAAGCAAGAGCTAGCACAGCAGAAGGTTTCAGAAATAGATGCAAAAGTTGCTGAGGTTCGAGCTGTCACCACAGAGCGTCCAGAGAAAGCCCTGGTGGTGATGCACAACAACGGAGCCTTCAGTTCATTTGGTGTCGAATCTCGATATGGTTTTGTCTTTGATGTATTGGGCGTAAAGCCAGCAAGTGAGAAAGTCGAAACCAGCTTGCATGGTCAGCCGATTTCCAGCGAATTCATTAGCCAAGCCAACCCAGACATTCTTTACATCATCGACAGGACCGCAGTGATGCAAGGAAAGCCAATAATAGATGCAGAACATTTGGCAAACCCACTCCTTCGCCAAACAAAGGCATGGAAAAACGGTCACGTCGTTTTTGTTGATCCAGATGCTTGGTACATCACTTCTGCCAGTGTGACGTCTCTAAAAATTGTCATTGACGACGTCATCAAAGGTTACGAAAGCTCAGCTTTATAGCAAATCGTTTTGTAACGAATACCTAAATAATTAAGTACTTTACAACAATAAGTTGGGCCGCAAGTAGCCCAACGATCAAAGCCGTCTCTGGCATCAGGACAGATGTGAGCCAGCCTAAGTAAGAACAAGGAAATAATAATGACTCATAACTATCATCAGATAGCAGCGAATTCTTCAACAAAGGAACTTAACGGAACACTAAGCCCAAGTCGCGTTGCACTCGTCATCGCGCTTCAACTTGGTGTGTCTGCACTACCAATTAACCTTGCACATGCCGATGAAATCGAATCAGACGAATCCATGACGGTATTTGGCGAAGCCAATAAAGGCTATGCTGCTGGTAAGATCTCAACCGAAAGCAGCCTAGGTATGCTGGGCGACAAAGACTTTCTCGAGACACCATTCAATGCGCTCGGGTACACGGACAAACAAATTCAAGACGTACAAGCCCAAGATATTTCGGACGTGATCTCAGCGACGGATCCATCCGTTTTCACAAGCGGCGAAACAGGCTTAAATAAAGAAAGCTTTAAAGTACGAGGATTTAACCTCGATGTCGGCGATGTCATGTTTAATGGTCTTTACGGCATTGCGCCTTATTACCGTGTTAGCCCAGAGATGTTTCAGCGTGTTGATGTACTAAAAGGCCCATCTGCACTTCTCAATGGTATGGCTCCAAACGGCTCCGTTGGAGGCTCTGTTAATCTTGTCACCAAGCGCGCAGCTGAAACACCAACCACTGCCTTTACGCTTAACTACTTATCTGACGCCCAATTCGGTGGACACATCGACATCGGCCGTCGTTTTGGAGCGAATGATCAATTTGGCGTGCGTTTCAAAGGGGCATTTAAAGATGGTGACACAGCGGTGAACCATCAGAGCAGTAAAACGCAGCTCGCTGCATTGAGCCTGGACTGGCGCAACAATATTGCCCTCGTAGAAGCCGATTTTTATTACAGCACTGAGCGAGTTGATGGCGCGAACCGAGGCCTAAGCATCGCTCCCGGCGTGAAAGTTCCACCACCACCTTCATCCGACACCCTTTTAGCGCCAGACTGGGCATACAACGACAGTAAAGATAAAGGTATGATGATTCGTGGCGAGCTCGACGTTACTGACTCTGTCACGCTCTATACTGCGCTAGGAGGAAGTCGAACTGATTTCGATTCCAATGTTCCACAAAGAATCAAAATTATTGATAACTCAGGCACGCTTGAAGTCTCTCAAGGCGCAGTAAAGTTAGACAGTAAACGTACATCAGGTGATGTTGGGGTTCGTAGTGAATTTTATACGGGACCAGTTGAGCACTATCTGGTACTGAATGGTACTTACTTTAGAGAAGATAAACACGACGCACCAGCCGGGAACAAAGGGCCTGAGTCTTGGAAAACAAATATCTACGATCCAGTTTGGGGGCCAGCGCCTTCTGGCTATGACAATTACTACCAATTACCGGCTGATTCAACTCTCGTGAGCTATGGAATCGCAGACACCCTCTCTTTTGCTGATGGCACCTACCAATTAACACTGGGCGTTCGTCATCAAAGCATCGACTTTGAATCCGGTATTGTTATGAATGGTATGTCACTACCAACCACAAAACTAAAAGAAAGTGCTGTCACCCCTGCCGTTGCGTTATTGTACAAAGTATCGAGCTCTGCCTCACTATACGGTAACTACATCGAAGGCTTAACCAACGGTAAAACAGCACCGAGAGGATCTGCGAATATCGGAGAGGCATTCGCGCCGCAGAAAACCAAACAAATCGAAGCCGGGCTAAAACTTGATCTTGATGACTTTGCCCATACCTTCAGCCTGTTCGAGATCAAAAAGCCAAATGGATATCAAGATCCTGTCACTGATATCTATTCATTTGGCGGTGAGCAACGTAACCGTGGTGCTGAATGGGGCTTCTACGGTACCGTACTTGAAGACTACACACTAACAGGTGGCGTTGCATACACCGATGCCGAAATTACCAAAGCAACCGACGTGACGACTGAAGGTAAACAAGCGACAAAGCAACCAAAATTCCAAGCAAAGCTCGCACTGGAGTGGAACTTACCTGCGATGCGTGATCTCACACTTATTGGCCAAGCTAACTACATGTCTGAGCAATATATTGATGCGCAGAACACGCAATCATTATCAGCACAGACGATTTTTGACCTTGGTGCTCGATACAATTCCACCATCGCAGACACCAACGTTGTTTTGCGTCTTAACGTCAATAACGTGACCGATGAAGACTACTGGACAAGCACACATTACGCCACCCTTGCGCTAGGTGCACCACGTACAGTGATGTTATCAGCCACTGCGGATTTCTAGTCCTATCCTCTTACGCCCTTAGCTATCTGACTAAGGGCTTTTTCTTTTCTGCTTGGCTTTTTAAGAGAGTTCACAATGACACAAAGCGAACCATTACCTTTCCATCAAGAGGCAGCATTACCTTTAACCTCATATCAAAGCTGGTTGCTATCCACTCAAAGGCAGCGCAGCGAACAAAGGTCGATAGCTAATTTTATCTATCAAGAATTTGATTACACAAATACATCTTGGGACACCTTTAAACCTTGCCTAGAGGTTTTAATTAACCATCACCCGATGCTTAAGGCCACTATCAGCGACGACTTCTTCCTCCAACAATCTAACAAGCATCATGTAGACGCGTTCGCCGTTAATGACTTAACCACTGCTTCTGAAGAAGAGGCTATTGAAAAGCTGAAGCACGTCCGCACTGAACTGACAACAAGCCGTTCGTCCGCAACGGTTTACTTGGTCGTGAGCCTTTTGCCATCAAATACCATCAGGCTGCACGCTCGTTTCAACTCTGTTGTCGTCGATATGCCAAGTGTGATGCTGTTTTTTGAACAACTTGCTCAAATGTTACAGGGCACAAGTCTGAGCTTTGCTACTGAGGAGCAAGTATTCGTATCGCATCAACAGTTGGTCGATAGTGAGTTGGTCAAGACACCATCGAACAGCAGTAACGACTGGGAAGAACATTTACTCAATCTACCAAGTTCCGCTAATGTCCCAACGCTTTGTGAACCGGAGAAGCTGATTGAGACAGGCGTAACAAGGCGAACATTAGCGTTGCCAACAGACAAATGGCATCGGATAGTCAAATACAGCCAAGCCTATGAGGTTACATCAGAACTGACATTAGCGAGCGTGTTCGCCGCAGTACTCTCCCTGTGGGGGCAACAGAGAGAGATGATGTTAAGGTTTGATTGCCATAAAAACACAGCTCACCTTGATGTTATGGGTCAATTTACTCAGCCGCTATTGGTCAGCCTATCAGGAATCAATCAGCGTTTTGTTTCACTTGTAAAAGAGAACCAAAGTCACTTCGAACAAGCTCAATCGTTTCCAACCATGGCGATTTTCCCACTTGTCCAACAATTAGCAAAGTTTTCAGAATCCCATCGCTATCCAGCCAACATCGCTTTTTCTAGTCAGCTATCAACCGTCAATCAAAAACCAGTATGGGGCTGTTACCAATCAGCAAATACATGGCTCTCCCTGCATGCCACTATTTCACAAAATGGGCTCGAATTGCATTGGGACAGTCAGGATGCCCTTTTCCCAGCAGACATGATACAAGATATGCTGTGTACCTTCTCCGAACTGCTCGAACATCTCAGCCAAGCGGAGAGTCACTGGAATCAACCTTTACCCGTATCGCTGCCTAAAAATCAAATCTCGGTGCGTCGTACTATCAACAACCAAGATAACCAACCTCTGCCAGAAGGTTTACTCCATCATGGTTTCTGGGAAAACGCCGAGCGCTTCCCTAATGCTACGGCAGTTATCCACGGCAAAATTTCACTCAATTACCAAACGCTAGCGGACTACGCAGAGCGTTGTGCTAAGACATTGACACTAGCAGACGTTGAACCGGGAGATCGTGTCGCGATCAGCATGGATAAAGGTATTGGCCAGATTGTCGCGGCCTTGGGTATTTTGTATGCAGGCGCTATTTATGTGCCGGTTTCTCTCGATCAACCCAAGGAAAGGCGTGGAGGTATTTATCTAGGCGCAGGTATCAACGTGGTCATTACCGACGATGCGGCTGTGACAGATGCCACATCAACCGACGGCTTCACTTACCTCACATGGCAACACGCGATAGAAAACAGCCCACTGGACAAGTCTCCAGAAGTAGACCCAGAGCAGCCAGCTTATATCATTTACACTTCGGGCTCGACAGGCACACCAAAAGGGGTGGTGATTTCTCACCAAGGTGCTCTCAACACCTGTATCGCCCTGAATCAACGTTACCAAGTCGACCATAACGATCGTGTGCTTGCTCTCTCAGCGCTTCACTTCGATCTCTCTGTTTATGACATCTTCGGCTTATTGTCCGCTGGTGGTGCGGTTGTGTTAGTGAATGAATCGGACAGAAGAGACCCAAGTGCTTGGTGTAAAGCGGTTGAAGATCACAACGTCACGATGTGGAATAGCGTTCCAGCCCTTTTCGATATGCTTTTAACCTACTCTACGTGTTTTAACTCCAAGGCCCCTTCTCGTCTTAGGTTAACCATGCTGTCAGGCGACTGGATAGGGCTCGATCTTCCTGCTCGTTATCGCCAGTATCGTTCTGATGGGAAATTCATCGCAATGGGTGGGGCGACCGAGGCGTCGATTTGGTCTAACGTATTCGATGTTGAGCAAGTCCCGAATGACTGGCGTTCTATCCCCTACGGATACCCTTTACCAAGACAGCAATATCGTGTGGTTGACGAGCTGGGGAGAGACTGTCCTGATTGGGTACCCGGAGAGCTCTGGATTGGCGGTGATGGCGTAGCACTCGGGTATTTTAATGATGAGCCGAGAACCCAAGCACAATTTTTAATACTGGATGGCCAACCTTGGTATCGAACAGGAGATATGGGGTGCTACTGGCCTAATGGCACGCTCGAATTTTTGGGACGCCAAGACAAACAAGTCAAAGTCGGTGGCTACCGCATTGAGCTAGGTGAAATCGAAGCCGCACTTAATACGATTCCTCAAGTGCAGCGAGCAGTTGCATTGGCAGCAGGCAAAAAAGATAAGACACTCGTCGCTTTTGTTGTTACGGATTCAGCACAAACGGCAACTAAACCTCTGAATACTGAGGACATACAACGCCAGTTGAAGGACCAATTGCCAAAATACATGCTGCCTCAACGCATCCTATTGCTTGATGCATTGCCTCTTACCGCCAATGGTAAAGTTGATCATAAAGCACTCGCTCAGATGACAAGTCGTAAAAAAAGCCAATGTTCGAACTCAGAAAAGCCATTGGTTTCTGACAGCGAACTCAAAATAGCAGAGCTTTGGGGTGATGTACTCGGGCAACAAGCATTCCATAAGCTCAGTGACTTTTTCCAATCTGGAGGTGATGCTTATCGCGCAGTTGAATTGGTTCAACGCTGTCACAAAGCGGGATACCCGATCAAATTGTCGGTATTGTATCGTTACCCCACGCTCGAAGCGCTCGCTCTCATAATGGAGAGGTGCAAAATCACAACACCTCAAGGAGCGTGATCATGAGTCCTTTAGTGACTATCGCAACTGCTGAGACACATTGCGATACACATTATGTAGTGTGCCCTTTCGCAGGAGGTGGCAGCCGAACTTTCACAAGCTGGCGCAAGCTCAACCTCTCGAATGAATCCATTTCAGTGATGGTGTATGCAGGTAGAGAAGCACGAATTGACGAGCCCGGCATTGAGACCATCGAATCACTGGCCAAGGAGCTAGTTCAAGCCCTACTAGCGAGTAGCCTACCAATCGAAAAGACCGTTATCATTGGCCACAGTATGGGTGCGCAAGTGGCGTATGAAGCGTCGAAGCAACTCATTCAATTAGAACGATTGCCGCAAGGTTTGGTGATATCGGGATGCCAAGCGCCTCATATTCGGGGGCGGAGATTGATAGGCGACTGTGACGATCAAGCTTTTATTGAGAACCTGGTTGATATGGGAGGATGTGATCGCAGTCTGCTCGATAACCCACAATGGTGGTCGATCTTTTTTCCTGCTTTACGAGCAGATTTCACTGCAACGGAGAGGTATCTGTTCCCGTCAGCACCGGATGATCAAGCTAAACTTTCTATCCCAACACTTTTAATATCAGGAGATCGTGACTCTGAAGCGTACTTTGCTGAAGTAGATGATTGGAAACTCTGGTGTAATGAAGTGCGCGATCATCTTGTTGTCGAAGGGGCTCATTTCTATGTCACTGAGAATGCTCAAATGATGATCGACTGTCTAAGGGTTTTCTCGAACGAACTGAAATGTCCACAAATCTGAACAAGTTAAGCTTAAATGCGGCGTGACTCATCAACGCCAAAATAACGACAAGTAAGGGCATGTAATCTGAATGGTTGCATGCCCTATTATTTCAATTAGCCAATCAATGTGCCTCTGGAGTGCCGTAAGTTTGGAAAGCCGACTTCTTAGGTAAACGATACACTTCTTCGCCTAACACCGTATTGATGATTGAAGCGTTTCGATGAGCACCAATCCCCAGGTCGGGACCACCGACGCCATGTTGGAAGACTTCTGGATTTTGGACAAAGACGTGTCCAACCCCCTGATCACAACGTTGGGCGGAAAAGTCCGATTCGACAATCAAATCGCCATGCTCATCCACGGCTAACACCGATCCTTTCAGTGCCTCCAACCATGCTGGCCATTGATGCGTGTAACCTGTCGCACAAATGACAGCATTAGTATGAAGTGTGAATGCTTCTTCCTGCTGTGATTGATAACACGACACCGCAAATACATCAGAGCCGTCGATAATCTCAATATCATTCACCTGACAGTTAGAATACAAATTCAGTCCCGGCTCTCGCCCTCCTATCGAACGCTCATAAAGTAAGTCAAAGACATCCGCGATGGTATACCCACTTATCCCTTTATATAGTTGCCCTTGTCCTTCTACGATGTTTCGACGTTTCTCACGTGAAAGCGTGTGAAAATAGTCCATGTATGCTGGAGTAAAGCACTCTTGGCCGAGCTTAGATGCTTCCATCGGATGGAAGCCAGCAGAGCGAGTTACCCAATTAACCCTCGCGCCGCCTTTGATCTGCTCATCAGTCAAATCTCGATATAAGTTGAGAACACACTCCGCTGCACTTTGGCCCGAACCTACCACGGTGACGCTGTTACATTTAGCCAATTCCTCGCGCATGTGTGCAAATTTAGCAGAGTGCTGAATCAACGGGTGAGCAGCATGGCTTGCCCACTCCGGTAGCCAAGGTGCAGTACCAACACCGATCGCTAGATTTCGACTGTAACGTTCTTTAATTCCACCGTCAGTCGATTCACTTTGAACCTTAAAGCACTCATTTTCTTGAGAGTATTCAACACCGACAACATTTTCACTGTAGGTACAGTTTTCTAGTTGCTCAGCCGACCATTGACAGTAATGGTTATATTCGCTGCGCGGCACAAGGAACGTTTCATAATAGTAAAATTGGTACAAGCGATCATGTTGTTTGAGATAGTTTAAATAGCTTAACGGATGAGTAGGATCGGCCATAGTGACCAGGTCGGCCAAAAAAGGAACCTGTAAAGTTGCACCCGGTAATAACATACCACTGTGCCAATTAAATCCATCCCGCCGCTCAATAAACTCGGTGTCGAGCTTAGGTTGATGAGCAGTTAAAGCAGCAAGCCCTAGGTTAAATGGTCCTATTCCAATACCGACAACATCTTTTATTGTTATATTCACTTTTTCTCCTTGATACGAGATGAAAACGTTATGAATTGTGGGAGGCGAAAACCTCTGGAATGGCAAGGTCAGGACCACCACCCCAGAAGAAAATATGCTACTAAATCAATGATGTGTTAGGTTTCGACCTCGAAACCCTGAGTTAAAGCGAGCGCTTTTACCTCTGCAGCATCTTTACAGCGAATAAGCTGCATCGGTGGCAACTCCACCCGTAGCACTTTATTTAATTCAGTACTGATTTGTTTTAGATGATTAGGCCTCAAACCCAACTGGGAAAAAGGCAGGCTCTCTTTGGTCTCATCAGTCACTGGTTTACCAAGCACCTGACAATAGACATCAAAGATAATCTGTTCGGTTGAGTCTTCAGCAGCCACATCGCTGAGCGGTCTATCGAAGAGCTCTATCACTCTGGACTCCAAAGGCTTGAGAGTTTGCTCAGGGGCAGTTTCAAACAGAGAAGTCTCAGCCATATAGCAGAAAGTCATATCGATATGATCCAATATCATTTTTACCTGTTCGTCCGCCACGGCTTCGCTGGCATAATCAACGCTGAACATAATCGAGCCACCAGCCATCGCAACAAAACGCACATCCATTGCAACTTGAGGAGTTTGTGTCAGCCCACGCTGAAGTTGCATCGGAGCATTCTTACTGAGCGTTGGCCACGATAAACCGTTTGTTATCACAATCGGCAAAGTTGGCCCTGGTCCACATCGTTCAAATAAGGTACGAGCCAGATCAACCCCAGAAAAGGCGAGATGTTCGAGCCCTTCTAACGTGTCTGCTTGCAAGCTTTTGGCTCGCTGAAGATAATCGCTTTGTGTCGCTTGCCATTGAACAGCAATAAAACTTGATTCACTTGAGTATGTCGCGCTCACCACTGGCAACACCGGAACCGCAACACACAACTTTCTACCATTCACATGCGAAGATATCGCCTCAAGAGCTGCTGACATCATCATGGTATTCTTGTAAAGCCCCTGCTTGCCTCCCACCCGGACGAGCTTTTTCACCGTCTCTTTATCAATCTCAAGACTCTGTCTTTGGTAACGAGAACAAGGAATCAAATCGAGTGATTTATGCCAAGGGAATTGCATCGGTTTATCAACAGATTTTAATTTTTCCAGCCAATAGTTTTCGTCTCTATGGCGAGTAATCTTCGGGTCTTCTGTCGATAACTCGGGTTCAATATGCGGTAAGTAAGGCGCTTCACCTTCAAACAACTCCACCAACAGCGCAGCAATAGAGCGAGCATCGAGGATTAACGCATCAAAGCGCGCGAACACATGAGTGATACCATCCGGAAGCGCAAACATTGTGAGATCCCATAGCGGTCGCTCTAAATCAAACATGGCGTGGCTGTAATCATGCCTGAAGCGTGCTAACTCAGTTTCTACCCTGTCTTTTTCTGTGCAAGATAAATCATGCAAAGTCAGGTTCACTTGTGGGCATAGGCTAACTTTGAGCTCGAGTGATTTACTATCAATATATTTCCTCAAGCTTGGGTATCGGATGACCATTTCTGATAGCCTGCGACGGATAACAACTGGAGAAAGCGTACCTCGATATTCAAGGAGCTCCTGCATCGCAACTCCGCCTAATGGCATCTGCGTCGTTCGACCTAATAAATATGCGCGCTGCATCGAGCTCAGCTCCGCAGTTAAGTCAGACTGGCATACGAGCTTTGAGTGCAAACTGCCCATCGAAGCGGTCAATAATTTAGGGTTGGAAATGACGCTTTTGGTGAGAGCCACAAAGTGATCAAACATCGCAGATGTCCATTCCTTTGGTAGGGCTTCTTGTCGGACATCCCAATTAATCATGATACCACCATCAATGCTCACTACTTGTGAATCCAGTGCAACCTGAGAGCCTTGAGAGATAGTCCAATTCATCTTGCCAAAATGTTTATGGACACGACAGGAGAAAAGATCACCACTCGGTAAATCAAGAGCAGAAGTAAAAACAACCGGCGCTAACTGGGCACTACCATGATGCAACGAAAGATCTCGCATCACATTCACACCGTCATAGAAGCTATGACCAAGTAACGGCCCCATTTTTTCGGCGACAGAGTGGCAAAAATCGATCAGCGTGTCGGCCTGCGTCATATCAACACTGAGCACAACAAAGTTGACGAAATCGCCGACAACCCTTTCTGTACCCTGCGTTATTGGTGGCCGCCAAAATACTGGAACGTTAATCCTAAAAGCTTCATCGCCTGTCGCCGTGCCTAAGGTTGTTGCGAAAAAACCTAGCATCAGATTAGCGGGCGTGATTTTGTATTGCTTTGCGAGAGAGAACAGAGTGGATCGCTGTTCAGAATCAAGCCAAGCGGTGTAGTGCTCACTTGTAATTTGACTTGGGTTGCCTTCAGGAAATGGCAAGGAGGGTGCTGGCGCAATACTTTCTAAATGAGCTTTCCACCACGCTCGGTCGACTTTTCGCTGTAGCTTGAGTTCTGGCTCTTCTTTTGCGAGATTATGCCACGCAAAAAAGGACGGCTTATCATCCGTATCAAATACACCGCCTTCATAAAGCGTCGCTAAGTCCTCGATTAAAATACGACAGCTATCTGGATCGATAGCAATCATATCGGTATCAATATGAAAGCGAAACTCATCATCAGGTAATAAACTCACTGAGAACTTTGCGGCTTGTCCTTGTGTTAAATCAAGCTTTTGATGTGCCCATTGGTTTCTTTTTTCACTCAAGGAATCAGTTAATTTATCAGTCGATAACTGACTAAAATCATCTACCTCTAAAATGTTTCCATTGGGCTCATCGATAATAGAACAGGTGCCTGAGCTATCAACCTTCAATCGCAACATTTCATGCCGTTTATATAATTTTATTAAAGCAGCGTGAAGTTTTTCAAGGTTAATATTCTTGCCATCGAATTCGGTATAAAGGTGGGACGCAACACCACCAAGTTTAGCGTTCGCATTTCTTCCAAACCAACATGCAGCCTGCATTGGTGTTAAATCACTCATCTGCTTTCACTTTGTTGACAATCAATCGGTAAGGCGCCATTATTTTGCAAACAATAATCATTTACAATAAAAATGTTAATATTATTATGCAGATAAGGCTTAGGAATTGCTAAGACAGGAATCTAGTGTGTTAAATGTTCCTGCTGCGTGATCTATGCCTCCAGTGGAATAAAAATAGATTGACATATAAATAATATGAAAGATTGTTAAGGAGGTTTACTCTGATTAAACCAATATTTCGTAAATAGTTTGGTACTCTTAATCTCTTACTCTTAAAGTAATAAGCATGCTGTATAAAAATAAACGTACTCATTTCTGTAAATAGAGTTCTACTTGTTATTTTATACTGTTATTTTTGACATTAATAATGGGCATGACCGCCGATAAAATAAGCCACCATAAAGTAACCTTTACGCTAATAGCAATTTAATCATTAGCAAGCTAGCTGTTCATTTTTTAATAAAAACAACCAACTCTATAAATACAATACTTTCTTCTTCAGAAACCATATAAATAATAATGATTAAGGTTTATTCGTACATCAACCACTTGTACTTTAAATCATTAAAATAAGACTCAACAGGCGACACAATGAAACTATCCGATGAGGATCTAAGCAGACTTAACGAGTTCTGGCTTTACTGCAGCAAAAACCAATATTTTAACGTCGGGTATCCTGAATCTGCTGATTTTGATTATTCCGAACTAGAAAAGTTTATGAAGTTTTCCATCAATAACTGTGGAGATTGGAGAGAAGAAAGCAATTACAAGCTCAACTCCTTCGACTTTGAGAAAGATGTCATGCGTTACTTCTCCCAGTTGTTCAACATCCCCCACCAAGAAAGTTGGGGCTATATTTCTAACGGTGGTACCGAGGGCAACCTGTTTTCCTGTTATTTAGCGCGTGAGCTCTTTCCAACGGCTTATCTCTATTACTCTGAAGAAACCCACTACTCGGTCGATAAAATCGCTAGATTACTTAACATCCCATCGCGCAAGATCCCTGCTCTATCAAATGGTGAAATAGATTATCAACAGCTCGTAACTCAAATTGAGCGAGACCAACAAGGCAATCCCATTATCTTTGCTAACATTGGTTCAACTATGCGAGGTGCTATCGATGACATTGGAAGAATACAGAATGACCTCGCTACTCTAGGGCTCGACAGGAAAGATTATTATATTCATGCCGATGCCGCATTAAGTGGGATGATCCTACCATTTGTGGATCAGCCACCACCCTACTCGTTTCAAGATGGCATTGACTCCATCACGGTATCCGGACACAAAATGATCGGGTCACCGATTCCATGTGGGATCGTGTTAGCCAAACAGCATATGGTTGACCAAATTTCCGTGGAAGTGGACTACATCTCGTCACGTGATCAAACCATCAGTGGTTCCAGAAATGGCCATAGCGCACTATTCATGTGGACTGCAATCAAGAGCCATTCATTGTCAGATTGGCAATCTAAAGTGAAGCTTTGTTTGGATATGGCGGACTATACCGTTCAACGCCTGCAAAAAGCGGGCATTGAAGCATGGAGAAATAAGAATTCGAATACCGTCGTTTTTCCGTGTCCGTCTGAGCCGATTTGGCGTAAGCATTCTTTGGCCACCTCTGGGGATGTTGCACATATTGTTACTATGCCGCACCTCAACAGCACTGCACAATTAGACGCATTAATCGATGATGTCATTTTCGACTTATCGCCCGAATACGGTCTTGGGCATGTCATCGGACAAAACTAAATCATCACATTTAACAATATCAGTTAAGAACATCAGTTCAATAGGCTTAATATGAAAACAACTATTCACCTAACCTTGATTTCTTCATTGATACCTCATGGCTTGAATGAGGTAAGAAAATGATGAATAAGATCATTCAGCACTACATCACACCAACCTTACTACCCGCTTTGCGGCCTTCAGTGGCTAAGCTTTCTCTTGGCGTTCTCTGTGAGGTATCTGCCGCGGTGGCAAAGCTAGGTGCTTTATTGTGCTTAATCCAACTCATCGATGATCTTTCAACTCATTGGGTTTACACCGCGATTGGGCTTTGGGTAATCAGTGCCATCATCTCCTCTTTAGGATCTTGGTTAGTGCACGATGCCGAATCCCTGTTTTCCAATCGTCTACGCCGTCAGGTAGCGCAACACTTGGTTCGCTTACCAAGTAAAACCATATCTAGATACGGCGACAATCAGTTGCGTCGCTTGGTATCAGAGGACATCAATACACTGCATCATATGGTGGCCCATTTACCAGCAGAGTTAGTGACATTCATTGTCGTACCAGCCTCATCCATTGCCATTATGTTGAGTCTCTGCGGACCAATCGCGTTGTTTACACTCTTACCCGGTTTGATTGCGTCACTATATTACTTAGTGTTTTTGCCCAGATTTGCCGCCAAGCATGGCGCTGAGCGAATGACTATAATGGGAGATATTGTAACCGCAGTGAATGACTATACTAGAGGGATAAGAGTTAACCGTATCTACGGTACTCAAACGGGCGCACTCACCAATTATTATGACGCTACCAGACGCTTCACTCAGGGCATTGTAAAGTGGGTAGGAAGTGTTGCTCTTCCTGCCGCCATTGCAATCGCTTTGTTGCAAGCTGTCGCCACTTTCGCGATTGCGTACACCATTGCCTACCAGTTAAGCCCTGCCGCTATGGCATCCGTGTTCTTTTTTGGATTAGCTGTCGTCACGCCAGTTCTAAAGCTTGGACACGGACTGGACTACGTTACAGCAGGCAAACATGCCGCTAAAAACATCAGTGACTTCCTGCAACAAGCCCCTATTGCCAGCGGCAAGCTCAATTGCAAATCTCAGCCTCAAAAATTACAAGCTTCAAACCTAGTAGTCGTCAACGACAAAAAAACGGTCATCGATAATCTTACTCACGATTTTGTACCAGGCTCCTTTACCGCAATTATGGGACCAAGTGGAGCAGGAAAAAGCACCTTACTGCGTATTTTGGCAGGGCAAGAAACACCGGCGCATGGCAGTGTATCACTAGGGCGTGAGGAACTATTCGAGCTTTCCGAAGTTGCGCGCTATTTCGCTATACGTTATGTCCCTCAGGACAGCGGAGTGCTTAAAACTACCATTAGGGAAAACTTACTGTTGAGTTCACCAGACGCCAATGATGATGAGTTACGTCTCGCACTCTCACTCGCTCGACTAGAACTTGATCTTGATACTGACGCCAGCTTGCTATCTGGCGGTCAGCAGCAACGTATCGCATTAGCGGGCGTTTTTTTGAGTAATGCCAATGTAGTTCTGCTCGACGAGCCCACCAGCGCTCTCGATGACGATACCGCTGGCGACATCATCAGAAGCCTAGCCGCACTTACTAAACAACACAATAAGACGCTACTCATGGTGACCCATGATTCAAAGCTCGCACAATTGGCTGATTTCACCCTCACATTAAGTGGCCAACGACAGGATGAAGAAGTA
This sequence comes from Vibrio sp. D173a, assembly GCF_030248475.1. Lineage (NCBI taxonomy): Bacteria > Pseudomonadati > Pseudomonadota > Gammaproteobacteria > Vibrionales > Vibrionaceae > Vibrio > Vibrio sp. D173a. The sequence goes on along the minus strand of NZ_JAHGAH010000238.1, from coordinate 3,021 downwards.
TGACACCTAAAAATGCCGTTTCTTCCAGCTCAACCATCCCATTAAACGCTAAATCTCGCTTGTATCGAGTCGCGCTGGGTTGGACTTTTGTGGCTCTATTCGAGGCCGTCGCTTATACCTTTCTTGCGATATCCATTGTAGAACGAGCAGAACCACTTAACGTGATGATAGCCGCTGCCCTTGCCGTACTTGTCACCGTGCTAGTCACACGTTCTGGATTTCTTTCTGGAGCTAGATTAGCTGGCGATCTTTACACTGCTGTGGGACGCTCTCTAAGTAGCGCTAAACTTGCATGGTTTAACGAGCAGCATCGCACGCAGCTCAACCAACTGGCTGAGCGTGGTATCCCTGGGTTTATGGCAATCCCTGCCCATCAGTTACAGACATTCTTACATGCTCCACTACTGCCGGTTTGCTTAGTTTTTGGCATTGGCATCGTAGGAGGCATCCAAATTGCACTGTTGAGTGGTGCTCTGCTAGTCGTTGCTTTATCAGCTCAATTTATGGCACAACGCCACCTTAGTCGCTCAGATAAAGACAGAAACAGTGCAGATGTGCAAGCGACAAAGTCAACACTGGAACTTATCGACCATTTTGATTTACTTCGCTCAACAGCAGGACCAAAACGCGCAATAGAACGTATTGATCAAAGCTGGCGTGCCCAAGAGAAGGTGTACGCAGGGATAAATCAAAGCGCATCAGTTGCAACTTTCATCTCCACATTGGCCACCATTTTGCCACTCGCTGGCCTTGCCACTTATCTGGTTTGGATGCAAATAGATCAACCCTTGCTCATCTTAGCGCTATTAATTTTGATTACCCGAGCGGCGGCACCGCTTGGTGAGCTAGCGCTGGCAGGCTTTGCTATCAATGATGTCAAAGCCTCAATGAATAACTACGGTCAACTAACCAATGTCCCTACCCTTCCGGAAGCGACTGGTAATAATACGGCCGTTCCATGCAACCATAAGTTCGAGCTCGATCATGTTAGCCATCAAGGCTTATTTGAGAATGTCAGTTTGGAAATCAATCAAGGCGAAACGGTGGTAATTAATGGCATCAGTGGCAGTGGTAAAAGCACATTACTCGGTCTGTTTCTGAGGTTTGATGACCCGAATAAAGGTTCTATATCCCTTGGTGGTATCGACCTTAAAGACATCCCATACGAGTCTTTCATCCAGCATATCGCTTACGTCGCGCAAGATCCGATTATTTATACCGGAACGCTGGCAGACAATATTCGTTTAGGTAATCCAAAAGCAAATGACAAAGAGGTTGAGAAGTTTGCTAGATACGCAGAACTGAATGAGCTTATTGACTCTTCAGAAGAAGGTATTCATCAATCAGTCGGTCATAAAGGCTCTGGGCTATCTGGTGGTGAAAGACAGCGAGTGGCGATTGCACGAGCTCTGATCAAAAAAGCCCCTATCCTCGTGCTCGACGAAGCGACGTCGGCTTTGGATGAAGCCACTGAGATTAGAGTTGCTGAATATATCCATCATTTGAACGCAACAGCGATTATTGTGACACACCGAGACCTAAAAATTTGGCGTCCAACAGTCGAACTCACTATAGATAACCAAATGGTAAATGTGCAGAAACATACGGCTGAAACTGATCGTAAAAAAATGAAGTTGGAGCATGAATCTGATGCGCTAGCGATGAGCGTTTGATCTTAGTAATCCAAAAAAATCAAAGCGCCCCTATTTTATACAGAGGCGCTTTTTATACAGGGCCATAGAAATAAACGTCTTTTAAACGGTAACTTGCGTCGCCTCCCACCAGTCTTTGATGGTATGTAGAGCCACCATTTCTGCCAGTTCGACATTAAAACCTAGTGCCTTCCAGCGGCTGTGCAGTGTCATTACTCGAATTGAATCCAAACCAAGGAAGATAAGATTTTCATCAACGTCCACCTCATCCAAATCAACGTCAAGTATATCCGCGACATCCTTCCTCATAGACTCTAAGCTGAAAGCGCTTGATGAATCTGATGGCTTCATCGTTTTGATAAATTCATTAACGGATTTCACACACCCGCTTCTTCCAGCGACATATTTGAGAGTATGAAGATGATCTTCTTCGGAGAAATCCGCGATCGCATCACCAATAACGAAAGGTTTGATGTCTAGCATAAACGCATCCAACGCTGTCGATAAAATGCCAATATGGCCGTACACACCAACAATGATGAGCTGATCTCTTTGCTCTTCTTGCATCCAGTGATGTAATGGCGTTTTCTTAAATGCACTATAACGCCACTTGGTATATTGAATATCACCAGCTTGAGGTGATACTTCTGGAGCAATATCAGTATCTTGAGTTAGACCTCCCCCCCAGAAGTCGGTCAGAAGTGCCCTCTCATTCGGTTCTTGATTTGCAGGCTGAGCAGTGTAGATAACTGGGATATTTGCCGATCTGGCATTGTCTAGAACCTTGCTAACATTCTCCAAAAGCTCTGGTACTGGTGACTTCGTTTTATCAAAGAAGTTGAGGAAATAAGTCTGCAAATCATGAACTAAAACAACAGCCTTCTTAGGATCTATTTTCCAATCTACTGTGTTTTCTGGAAATGTCTCTAACTGAGGGATTGTATATGAGGCGATCTTAGGAATAGCCATTTAGTTATCCTTATCTGGAGCGATTACTACAAAATATGGGACAAGCGAGCCCAAAACAACAATTATGATAATCAATATCATTCTCATCAATTCTAAGCCAATAGTTGATATAAGATCAATTGCTTATATGGAATTCATTCCCCAAAACGCAATTCAATAATTGAATTGGCTCATCGCTCACAACTTCACTCAGATCAGCAGATACAAAAAACCCTGCCAAACTGGCCTGTCTCTTATACACAAATCCCCAAGCTTGTAGCTTGGGGATTTTTTTTGAACTCTTTCAAGTGTGTGTGATCTGATCACTTAGCAATCATTACTGAAACACTAAGATGACACACTCAGACGCTAAACTTTGGGCACAAGAACAATTTGGACAAGCACAACTTAAAGACCCTCG
>NZ_JAHGAH010000237.1:0-4169 GCF_030248475.1 Vibrio sp. D173a | reverse complement strand
GCCACTTCTGTTCACCACCACGATACCGCGTTTATTGCCACTTTCATCTAGCACGGGCGTTGCTAGCCGGATCATCGGCTTAACGGGCACTTCAATCTGCCCGTGTTCCATATTCAAATCCAGAGGCGAAACATAAATCCTGCGACAACCGAGTTGAAGCGCTTCTGAGAAATAGTAACGATGACGTTTATTTTGAAGTTGTCCTTCTGAGACCACTTGGGATTGGCCATGATTAAAGTTGATTCGCACAACTTCATTGCCTTCCAAATCAATGTAGCGCAACTGGTCGTAAACTTCTTTTCGTTGGCTTACTGCTTCTAGAATCGAGCTTAAACGAGAAAGCTGTGCACTGCGCTGCTCATCCAAAGGAAGATCGGTAATCTCATAAACTCGCTTTGCGGACATAATGTCAGCCAACAATGCAGTCTCGCGGACAACCGAACTCATCACCCACTCGATGTATTGCTTCTTACCCTGTAACAACGCTTTTTGTTGCACACGAATGTTGCTCTTTTCCGCTTCTTCAGACGCAGATGTATCGTAGTGAATGATGGCACCAAACACCGCGACCAGCAGGAAGAAGATCACAACAAAACGCAGGCAGAAGAACTTAAGTTTTGAGAAAGATAAGGCAGGATTCAAGCGCTCTCCGGTTTCTCATGCAGTAAGAAAACCAGCGATTATAGTGATACAAATCACATACAGATAGATTTGTGACGATGATAGTTTTCTATCGTCTCAATAATGAAAAGCAATCAAAAAGACCCGAGCATTTGCTCAGGCCTTGTTCAATCTTAGTGGGCGTCTATTCTGAGATACCACAAAGCTTAAGTAGAATCGCTTCCAACTGATCCCAAGGCATCAACTGAGAATCAATCACTTCAAGGCGTGATTCAAAGCCCTGCAGGCTCATTTCATTGACTGAAACCACACCATTAGCAACGTTAAACGCGTAGCAACCTTGGTCAGTGTTCATCACCGCTTTGACACGTTCAGCCGTTAGCTCAGATAGCATAGAGAACAGTTGATCAAAGTTGAACGAGTATTCCGCGCCAAACAACCAACCGCAGCTGAAGTAACCCTGTCCTTTATTCTCTTTACGGATAAACGCTTCACCCGGTGGCAGTTGGAATTGAGGCTCTTGGTGAGCGTGGTCATGATGATGTGCTTCAATATGAGAAGAAGCACTGCCGTGCACACGTTCAATGTCCAACACTTCAATTGGCAAGTCACCGTCGTGAATCAGCTTGCTGAACACTTTCGAAGGCGTTTGATCAGTCACCCAGTCGTTGAACACATCGATATCGTGGCTTGTACACAGGTCAACTTTGCTTCCGATGACCACATCTGCGCTATCAAGCTGGTCGACAAAGTTTTTATTAGAAAGGTACTTCTCGTTATTTAGGTTACGCGGGTCCACCAGCGCAATCGTTGCTTTAAGATCCACGTACGGCTGGTACTGCTCAGAGGTTAGTGTAGCAACCACTTGCTTTGGATGGCCCAAGCCCGTTGGTTCAATAAGAAGACGATCTGGGTTCTGGCGCAACAAAGCCGTGATACCAACAGACATAGGTACGCCTGCCGTGCAGCACATGCAGCCACCCGGTACTTCTTTGATCATTGCACCTTGGTCAGTCATCATCGCACCATCGATACCTATCTCACCAAACTCATTCACCAACACCGCCCAGTTTTCATTTTCTGGTTTGTTTTTCAGTAAGTTCAGGATAGTCGTGGTTTTACCGACGCCAAGAAATCCCGTCAGTATGTTAGTAGGTACTCGATGTGACATGCTCTTCTCCGACAAGCTTGTGCTTTAATGCTTGTCCAAAGTATACGGAGAATGTGACATGCTTCAACGCTTTTTATCGCGAGGGTCTAAGCCTTTATGCAGCGCTTCCGCTTTTGTCTGTTGAGCTTGTTGGTAATAACCGAACGCATCGGCATTTGTGACACCAGAAAGGTGCATGCTGGTGTGAATCACACAAGTAAAGAACGCGACAATCGCTACAAGGATAGGAAGCAGTCCGAGGGTGTTTTCAAATTTTAAAGCGGCAATAGCCAAAGCGAAAACAACCGCAGAGGAAAGCGCAATGATCTTACTTCTATTGCTTTTCATGATAGTTCGCCTTATTTGAACGAGAGATCAAAGTGAGACAGTATTACTTCTCCACTTCACGCCTCAATGCTACTCCTTTCATACTCCACAAAATTTGAGCGACTTAACAGATACAAAAACACCGAGCTCGTTCATCGCTCGGTGTTGGCGTAAAGACTTGAGCTTGTTGTACTGTTTAACAAATTTGTCCGGCAGTGACCTCTATGTCAGATTCGTTATCGATCACGGCTTGAGCTAACAACGCTAACCCTTCCACAATCACATCCAATGACATCGTTGGCTGATTACCGGAAGCGTCTTGCTCGGGTAAAAGAGGAATATGCACAAAACCATGTCGAACCGATTTATCGCGTAAATAATGCTGAATGCCATAAAATAGGTGATTACACACAAATGTCCCTGCCGTGTTCGAGACTTGGCATGGAATACTTGCCTTGTGCAAAGCGCTCGTGATCGCCTTAATGGGTAGCGTGGTAAAGTAGGCGTCTGGGCCATCTAGGATTACCGGCTCGTCAATGGGTTGATGGCCACCATTATCAGGAATGCGGAAATCATCCATATTGATCGCCACACGTTCCGGCGTAATTGCTGCACGCCCAGCTGCCTGCCCTACTGTAATCACAATGTCTGGCTGATATTGCTCAATCGCATTAACCACGGTATCGATAGATTCATAACGTGTTACGGGTACTTGGCAAATCATCACCTCACCACCATCGAGTTTTTTGCCATCAAGTCGCTTTACTGCTTCTAAAGCAGGGTTGATGGATTCACCACCAAACGGTTCAAAACCTGTCATTAACACTTTCTTCATCGGGCTATTTTCTCTTGATAGTAAAACTCAATGGTTGAGACTCGAATTTACAATAACTTAGTGTCACAAAGCCAAGTATTATCGCATCACGGCGGTGGTCTACCCAAACTTGTGACTCACATTTGGCGTAAAATTAGAGTCAAGCCCTATCTTGAACTTGCGAGGCCATGTTCTGCCGAGCAAATCCTCACTTGGTTTCTAATGGTAAGTTAGGTAGAGTACGCGACCATTGAACATCTGCAATTCAAAGAGATTGAAGACAATGAACATTGATAATCACGTTATCGAAACATTGGAAGAGCTAGAAGCTTTCCTACACCTAATTGAAAGTGGCGCGCTAGGTCTTGAAGGCGTCGCTGGCGTAGCATTAGCGACAACCAACACAGATGGTCGTCCATTTGTTGCAGTACTAGATGACAAGCATCAGCTAGTTCTTGGCCGTTGGGTTTCTCAACACGTTTACGAACACGGTAAAGACATCGTTCGTCACGGCCCACAGCGCAAGCACTAATCCTGCGTTTAATTGACAAAAAAAGCTCGCTTATATTGCGAGCTTTTTTTGTACTCTCCGTCAGGCATTTCAGCTCATTCCTACAATGCCCGCTGGCTTTCTAAGCTATTGTTCAAAAATAAAAAATAAGCTTGTCTGCATGGTAAACAGTCGTGACATTTCGCTGACAAAGCAAGCTGGAAAATTCCTAGAATTTATCTCGGAGGCGATTTCTAATTGTCGTTTCCGGACACCATCGCAGAGCAGTTTTCCTACTCGCTCTGTTTGCCCCGTTTAGCCCGCTTGACAGCCTTGGGTTACACGGGGCTTTTTTATTTCTTACCGTGTAAATTGCTGTTGGGCAGAAACACGTTAGAGAAAGTATCTTTAAGCCATAGTCGTTTATTAATTCTTTGAGCCACTGAGTGCCTGAGGTTTATAAACTAGTGAACCTAAATAAACACCTTGCTCTAAAAGTAGTTTTTCAAAAAATGGCAATAGTGGTCCAAGATTTTCATTTAACGTGCTTTGAGAGCTTACGCCCTGTTAAAGTTTGAGCAACGCAACACCGAAGATATCGAACATCACTCCACAAACAAAAACCTACGCATGGTGAAAATACCACGCGTTGCGAATCCCTCTTAAACATTTTGATACTCATTGAGCCTTCTCCTCCAACTTAGCCTCTCGACTAAGCTGGAAGGCAACGAAACCCAAAATGGAGAAGACTCTATGAGATTCTATAA
>NZ_JAHGAH010000236.1:0-15676 GCF_030248475.1 Vibrio sp. D173a | reverse complement strand
GTCGCTTATCTCAAAGGTTACTACAAGGATTTTCAAGCAAATACCATTCGAACACGCCGGGTACTTTCCTACTTTTTTCTCGGTAAAGAGTTGATAGGAAGAGAAGCTTACTCATTTAGCGTGAAGGATCTGGCCTTAGCCGTAGGAGGCCTCAAAGCGATAAGTGCGGCAGAGTTCCGGTGAAAAGATGTGGGGATCCCTCAGGGCCTAACCTTGTCACTGGCTCCAAATGGCAGACAGCTTGTTCTTGCGGGCAGGAAGCCAATAGAGCACTTAGATGCCGCGAGTTTGTCAACTTGGTTCCATGTGCTCAATGAGCAAGCTCAGCTCTGGCAGGCTCGATTTGCAATGCTAGACCAAGACATCAACCCACTACTCAGCACACAACCCCCTCACGTATCGACGCTTCGAGTCTAAGGAGTTCAGCCATGGTAAATTCAACCAATAAAATCAGCCAAAGCCCGGTCCCTAGTTTAGACCAATTTCGCTCTGTGGCGGCGCAAAAAGATGACCGAGTGATCAGTAAGCGTGGCAAGGTAAAAGAGCCGTCGACCTTCCATAAAGGGCAAAAGTTTACGGCAGTGAGTGAACATTTGCTGCGTTCAAAATACCCAAAGTACTTTCAAGAAAATATTAAGACTCATCTTGATTTAAAACAGGCAATGCTGAAAGAAGAAAAGCCTCAGACAGCATTGTTAGCTTTCTCCCTTGTCAGCCCTTCAGGGTACCGAGGTGAACCGCTAACGGAACGAAAGATCCTTGAAGTAGTGAACTTGTTAGAAGAGGTTAAGATTGACGGTAGCGCTTATGAAAACCTCAAAGGTACGTTTGATTCAATCAGTCACGATCCGCGCTTACAGGTGAGCCTCGAAAAACAACATCCAGGGAAAATGGATGGTTTTGGTGCAGAACTGCTTGAGATGGCAAAAGAGAAGCTCAAAGGCACTGGTGTGAATGCGGCGATTAACCTTGCCTTGCCGGGCGTTGGATTGCTGGTGGCGACAGGTCGCGAGTTGCACAAAGCAGCGGTAAATGGCGATGCGGAGGCTTACCATCATCAATTGGTTCTAATTGCGCAACTGCCCGGTCGTGATCAGAGACTTGCTTTGCCGATGCAACAAACCTTAGCTCATGGGCACGCCACCTTGTCGACTGAAGGCGCTGTTACAGCAACATTAGGGATGGCGACAGGCAGTCTTGGTGCTTTTGGAGTTAACTCTGTGGGAACGGCGGGTGTGCTCCCTCTTGCAAAAGAAGCAATAGGCAGTGCTGCGGCATCTGGCTTAATCAGTGGATCTGGTTTTGTGGCAGGTCAAGCGGGCTCATATGGTTTCAATAACGAAGCTCAAGAGGTGCTTCGCCAAGATCCTATGTCTGGTGTACTGCCGCGCATTGAAGTGTCTAACAGCAAAGGAGACTTTACCTTTAGTATGCAAGATGCCGCGTCAGTTCGTGCTTTGATGGCGTATTTAGGCCCAAAAGAGGACAAGTCGATGACGTCTCCTCAGGCGCCGAAAGAAGCACAGGAAATGGAAACAGCGCGTTTGACTCTTAAGAAGATGCTGGGCTCAGATGCCAGTGAACACTTGGTGCCTGATGTGGACTCCATGCTTAAATTAAGTGCTGAACATGCGCCGAGCAAAATGGAATCAGAGGCGAATGGGGCATTTAAAAAACTGCTGAGTGAAGATTGGAGCTGGTTAATGCCAGCTGTCAGAGCGATTGACCAAGGCAAGGCACAGGACATCAATAAGACCTTGACCTACAAACTACCTCTTGATGCAGCGAACGGACGCGTGTACTTAGATAAAAGCCCGAACCTGAGTGAAGGGCAACTGTCAGCGTTAGAGAGGCTAGGCTCACCAAGCCAGTTAAGATTGATGTACTTAGCAGAAGGTTGGATTTAATCCGTTGAGTTTAAAAGAAAGCTCGCGGTGAAATCCTAATTAAGAAGAAAAGCAAAAGGGAGCATTTTCTCTAATGCTCCCATTAAAGCTAAGTTGGTATGCGTAAACCAATTCTTAGAGGTTTATTAAAGTACCAACCTTTAGTTTTTCATATTCTCAAGCATATAGTTGAGTACGTCATCGTTGTCGTTAATGAGGTTCTCGATTACATCAAGGTGGTCTCTTTTTCGAGCGAGGTAAATGCAACACTCTTGCTTAGCATCAAGCACGTTGGCGTGGTATTCCTTTGTTTGTCGGAAGAACTCAGGCGTGTCCAGCTCTGGAACAATCAAGTGCAACGGCGCCAGTTTCTCTTCTGAAGGAAAATCATTAAGCAGTGGACTCACCTTCTCCGATGATTCATTGGTCATCTGAATGTTATCGTTCACGAAGCTGTTCACAAGTGGTCGAATATCAAAAAGGCCAGCGATTGAAAAAACATCTTTGAGTTTCTGTTTGCCTTCTGCTTCTACTCCAAATTGTTCCCAATCTGTTTTATGGAGCATGGATACAAGTTGGCCGCCAGCCGAGTGGCCTACGAGGTAGACTGCGGGAGAATTATTTTCGACTGCGAGTGATAAGATTTCTTTAACGGCAAGCTGCATCTGTTTAAGGATGGACTCCATTGGCGCACCGTTTGTCCAGTCTTGAGCCATTCGGTAACTTGGCATGTAAACCGTAAAGCCATTTTGATTGAAAGGCTTCGCGATAAACCCAAATTGTTCTTTTGAAAACCATTGCCACCACCCGCCATGAATGTAGATAACCATAGGCGCATCTTTGGCAATCCCCTTTGGCTTATAGATATCTATTTTTCCAGAAAACTCGCCTTCTCCATATGCCATTTCGGTAAGCCCTGTTTCCAGGTTTGTTCGATAACGCTCACTTTGTTGGCTGGTAAATTCTATGTGTTTCGGTAACAAATCATCCGTGGGTAATCTATTGGTCCATAACGTCGGATTGTATTGTTCATCTGCTATCTCTCGTGAGAAGTATTGTGCAATTGAGCTTATTCTTGTTTTGTTCACTATTTCGTCCTCTTTGGTTGCTTTAGGACATTATTAATGATTTTATTGGAGTGAAAAAGATGGGCAATTTGGTACGGACTGTTTAATTTATATAAACTATGAACAAGTATATGCGTCATATGATCATCTTCACGAGAGTTGTGGAGACGGGATCTATTACTGCGGCTGCACGCGAATTAGGGGTGGGTAAATCCGTTGTTAGTCAACATTTGAGAGCTTTGGAGGAGGCGTTAGGTGTTTTGTTACTCAAACGTTCTACTCGCCAACAATTACTTACGCCTATGGGAATAGAGTTTTTTGAGCGGTGTAAAAAGATTAGCGAGCTTGTTGATGAGGCATGGGATATGGCAAGGATCAGCCAAGTTGAGCCAAAAGGAATGGTTAAGATTAGTTCACCTCACGCGTTGATCGAGCCAGTGATATCACCGGCAGTGGGGCATTTAGTCAGTATCTACTCTGAATTGGTTCCTACGATTCTAGCCAATGACGGCAGCGTGGACTTATTTGAAACGGCCGCTGATCTTGCGATTCATGTCGGTGAGCTACCATCAAGTGAGTACAGACAAAGAAGGATAGGTAGTTTGAAGAAAGTGCTTTGTGCAAGTCCTTCATATATTCTGAATCATGATCTCAGCATCGCGAAACTTATCAAGGATCCGTCTCAGTTGCTCGCCTGCGATTATGTAGCGAATATCTGGGAGGGGAAATCTATTCGATATACTTTAGAACACTCGTCCAGTGGTGAGCGAATAGAAGTGTCGCTGGAAGCGAATCGCTTTAATGATTCGGTCCATTCGGTGATTTCTATGGTCAAAGCGGGAGCTGGTATAGCATTAATTCCTGAATTTATGTTCGAAAGTCTCAGACGCAAAGGAGAATTAGAGAACATTTTCCCTGGGTATGCGCTTCCCAAGATTCCTATTTATGCCGTGCATAATTACGCCAAAACGCCTCCGCTTAATGTAAAAATGTGTACCGATTTCATTGAACGACAGCTTCGAAATCTTAACTCTTCAGGAGGTGCCTAATCGTTCCCTGAATCACTTAGGTCTTTCGGTTCCATTCTACTTTGTTAGCACACGGTTCTTTTTTGTACTGTGTGCTCTATGAGTATGACGCACATGATTGTGAGCGAGTTATACTCGCTATTCCTCAGACTGCTCAAGAGACGCAACCCAACGCAGGATCTCAGCGGTGGCTTCAATAAGATCGCCTGGAATGTACTGGTTTAACTGACCATCGGCATAAAGAGCACGTGCGAGTGGTACTTTTTGCATCACAGGGATGCCTTCTTCGTGGGCTATCGCGATCATACGTTTTGCCATCGCATCGGTTTCTTTGAGGGTTATCACAGGCAGCGGTGTTTCGCCCTTTTTGTAGTACAAACCAATCGCGATGTGGGTTGGGTTCGTGACCAACACATTCGAACGTTTAACGTTATCTCTTTGGTTCGAAGCTTGCAGCTCTTGGTGCAACTGACGACGCTTACTCTTGATTTCCGGGCTGCCTTCCATCTCTTTATATTCGCGTTTGACCTCGTCTTTAGTCATCTTCAGCTGCTTGGTGTGGTCGAATTTTTGATATGCGTAATCGGCAGCTGCAATCACAATAAAGCCGACGGAAGAGATGATCATGAGTTGTTTCACCAATACGCCGGTGATGGTCGGTACATACTCTAATCCGCATGTCGGGATTTGCAGTAGCGTGTTTAAGTTGCCCCGCAGAGTGACCCAAATAATGCAGGAAAGGAGCGACACTTTAAGAATCGATTTAATAAACTCAATGATGCTCTTTAGCGAGAAAATTCGTTTTGCCCCTTCGACAGGGTTGATCTTTTTGATATCTGGTTTGACGGATTCACCACTAAACAGCAAGCCGAATTGCCCCATGTTCGACATGATGGCGATCAATGCCGCCACGATCAGGATCGGTGCCAGCAAGTAAACCATTTCTTTGGCGATGGCGATGGCTACGTCAAGCAACGCATCCTGAAACCCTTGATAAGCCAACTCACTCGGCAATAAAAGTAGGGCAGAGATGTGCGACATATAGTAGTCAGCAAAAGCAAATAGGACGGCAATTAGGGCTAGGATTAAGGCCGATGAGACGACTTCCTGACTTTTAGCGACTTGCCCTTTTTGCCGGGCATCCCGAAGTTTTTTCGGGGTGGGGAGTTCTGTTTTTTCTCCGCTCATTGCTCTTCCTGTCTGTTATTACCAAATGGTATCGAGCTGTTCTCTGAACAGTACGATGTCAGAGAAAAGGGCTTGAAAGTGGTCCATCATCAATGCCAAATAAACAATCAATAGCACGCTGGCAATGGCACTTTTGATCGGCATGGCTAAAGAGAAAACGTTCAGCTGTGGGGCGAATCGGCTAATCAGCGCGAGTCCAAACTCGGCAAGGAACATGGCTAAAACCAAAGGCGCAGACATCAAAACGCCAAGCCACATAAGTTGCTCGAACTGAGCGTAGAAAAAGCGCACCCATTCCTCAGTGACGGTTGGGAAAAAACTAATCACAGGCCACGACGAATAGCTGTTAAACAGCGCATAAATAAAAGCGACAAAGCCACCACCGGAAAAAAACAAGGTGATCAGGGTTTGAGTCAATAGCACAGCCGTTGGCGTTGACTGAGAGCCGAGAGTGGGGTTAAACATACTTGCCATCGCAGCACCACGTTGGTTATCTACTAGAAACCCTGCCGCCTCAATAGCCCAAAAAGGGATTGCTGCAACAAAGCCAATCAGCATACCCAATAGTACCTCTTTGCCTAAGATGACCATCAACCAAATCCCGTCCGTTTCTGCGGGCAGGTCTTGTTGGTTGATCATTGGGAAGATAAACAGCGCAAGCGAACACAAAACACCATTTCTTACCAAGGTGCCACCCAGCGTTTGTTTGTTTAAGATCGGCAAAAATATAAAGCAAGCCATTAACCTAGGGAGCGTCAAGCTGTATAGGAACAGGGCTTGGTGCAAATCATCGTAACTCATCGTATTTGCGGGATTTTATCCAAGGTCAAGGTAGCAAATGAATGCAGTTCGGCACCCAGCCATTGTGTGGTAACAAATAGGGTTATGATGACGGCGATCAGTTTGACGACAAAGCCTAACGTCTGTTCTTGTACTTGTGTTAGCGCTTGGACGAGAGAGACCAAGGTACCGACCAGTGCCGCAACCAAAATCGGCGGCAGCGACAAGAACAGAACAAGCGTTAGAGCCTGAGTGGTAAAGTGGATGATTTCAGCCGGATTCATGCTTCTCTCCTCATTATCCGTAACTGAGCACTAGGCCATGGGTCAACTTGGTCCAACCGTCTAGCAACACAAAGAGCAGCAGTTTGAATGGCAGTGAGATGGTCATTGGCGAGACCATCATCATGCCCATGGCCAGCAAGATGTTGGATACGATCAGATCGATAGCGATGAATGGCAGGTACAACAGGAAGCCAATCTCAAACGCTCTCGTTAGCTCACTCACGGTAAAGGCGGGGAGCAACAACAATAAGCTGTCTGACTCCAAACGGTCGACGTACTTTTGTGGCCACAAGGTTCTTGCTGCATCGGTAAAAAAGACCGATTCAGTTTCACGGATGTGCTTTTTCAAGAACTCACGGTACGGCTGCAATCCGCTCTCGATTAAACCTTCGATGCTCTCCGAATCTTCAAGTGAGATTTCGTGCTGGGTCACGTAGTCATAGGTTTCAAACCCCACTGGCGCCATGATGAAGATCGACAGAATGATCGCCAATCCGTACAAGGCCATATTGGGTGGAATCTGCTGTACACCTAATGCGTTTCTTAGCAGAGAGAAAACCACGGCCAGTTTAACAAAGGAGGTCGCCATCATTGCAATGAAAGGAATCAAAGCAAGAAGGGCGAGTGTAACGATGAGGTTCAGTTCATCAGGTAACTGGATCATGCTGGCTCCTGACTGCCGCCAAACAGTTCGAGAACGCGGACACCCAAGCGTTCATTAATGTTCACTAGTTCGCATTCACCAATGATTTTGCCGTTTGCTCGCATGGTGACTGGGTTAGAAATTGGCTGGTTAAGCTCAAAGGTGAAACCCGGTTGCAGCGCGTTAAGCTGTTCTAAAGTAATGGTTTGCTGACCAACATCGAAAGTCAGTTCAATTGGCAATTGCTGGTGGTCGGTCAGTGCTTCAGAGCTGTTGATATCGTTCATATTGGTTTCTTTTTCTTGGATATGGAGTGTCGTATTGTCGAGTTGGCATCGCCAAAGGTTGTGATTGGAGACCTGAAGCAGCACTTGGTGTTGCGCGATGTAGCAATCGTCGAAAAACACCACATCGCCCAGTTCAAGTTGTTCAAATTGACTGAGCGCCAAACGTGTTTTGCCAAAGCTCAACCAGAAGGGCAGTGCGATGTTTTGGCTCAGGTAAGAGGGCGCTTGTGGCAGAGTGTCAATCAACACATCCCGACCTTCATGGACCCACAGGCTAAGAGAAACATCATCACGATTGATGGTGAGCATCAACACGTTTTCTTCTGATGCGGGTTGCTCATGAACTTGCAGCTTGCTCAATACCGGAAGTTGTCCAAATAAGCGCTTAATCATGTCGGTGTAGGGCTCAATTTGGCTACTGAGCAACGCCAATTGCAAAGAGTTTGGCAGTGATTCAAATGCCGTCGAGTCAAGAATGCCATGCAACCATTGTTGTAATTGCGCACCGCTGAAATCGATTTGAATGGTTTGTCCACCGATGAGTAGCGTTAAACGATAACCAGAAAACTCCGGCTTTTGGCCAAGCGTGACCGATAAGCTATTGCTCTGACTATCTTGAAAGTGACACTGTTTTGCGCACAGTTGATTACTGAGCGCGATGCTTGAAGGCTCGACCTTTGGGAAATCTAATATCATCATTCGTCCTCAGGCTTCCATTCATCGTAAATGCTGCGTTGTTGTCGCGAGCGTTGTTGGTCTTGTTGTTGATTCATCTGTTCGCTGACTGCGATCCGAATCGGTTGGTCGATGCCTAAACGTTGCAGACGCTCGGTCAACTCTTGCTTAGCCGTTTGGTTGATCAGCGAAAGAGCGTGCTCTTGCTTAATCAGCACGCTATAGCCAGAACTGTCTTGCTTGATGGAGATCTCGCCACCTTTTAATTGGCCTTCATTCAGAAGCAGGCGAACTTCTTTCTCGTTTGCTGAAGGAAGAGACACGTAGATCTTGTCGACTAACTTATTAATCAATTCGTTTACGTCTTGAGCTCTGTTCTGGGGCGCGTGTGTCTCTACGTTTTTCAGGATGATGTCGCCTTGCGCTGTTGATTGGCTTAGGTTAGCCATCGGGTGAAGCTTAGCGTCCGACTCTGAACTCGGATGACGCGGTTCGATGTGCTTCACTGCTTTAACCTTCTCTTCAAGCGCGGACAATGCGGCTTTCGAGTCGACAATTTTCGAGTCCACAATAGCAGCAGCGTCTTTTGCCGCAGGGTCGAGTTTATGAGCTGCGGCATCTAACTTATGCAGTTGGCCTTGCAGCACACTCTGCACGGTTGATGGCTCAGTTTTGTTCCGGAGATTAGTTTTGTTACGCAGATTGGCTTGGTCAGTCTGAATCGGTAATACCTGATCCTTTAGAGCGTTAGGCAAGCTGGTCATCGGTATTTTAGGATCACGAGACGACCCATTATCTAATGGTACCGAGCTGACTTGCTTATTGTTCGAGTCTTTTTCTGCCGCAGAGTTAGAGCCCAACGGCTGTGATTTATCCGTTTCTTTACTTCCTACCGACTGCTCGATTAGAGAGTGTGGCTTTACAGGTTTAGCGGTATCTGAATGTGGCTCTTTCGCAGGGCGCTCTGAAGTCTCGCTATGGCTCTCTTCGTTTTTATCTTTGTTGTCCAATACCTGCAGGGTCTCTCTTTCTGAGAGATCGTGACTTGGCTTTTCTGGGTGCTCTTGGCCACCTTCGATCTGCTCTTTTCCCGCCTCAGGAATAGCACTGCTGACCTTGCCTTTGTGCTTCATGCCATCGAGCTTGTCTGCATTCAATACAGCAGCGAATAAGCGAGAGGTCTCTGACTCATGTTCGCTTTCTGCTTGCGTTGGCTTAAGCGCATTATTAAAGCGAGATTCAAGCTCTTCTGAGACTTGGTTGACCGGCCTCTGTTGAACCTGTTGCGGACGTTCAGTTGTGTTTGGATGATCGTTTTTGACTCGCATCTTTACCTTCTATGAAACAACAACGCTGCGGAACTCTTCTTGTTCGAGCTCTTCTTGATACTGCACTTGGCGTGCGTGCTCAGCGATTTCTTGTTCGTTTAATTGAATGAATTTTTCTTTGGTTTTATGGGCGGCCAGAGCTTCTTGCTTTCTTTCCTTGAGTCGCTGGTTCTCTTGTTCTAATGCCTTTTTTTCTTCTGCGGCTCGTTGTTTTAAATCGGCCTCTCTTTCCCTTAACAGCGCGATTTCTTGCCGCAATATTTCAAGTTCTTTTAGAACGACGGTTTTCTGTTTGGCTTTTGCAAAGCGCCGTTCTTCTTCCTCTTCGCGCCATTGACGATAATCAACGACAGACTGTTCCGCCTTTCGGAGTGAGGCTCGTGCGTTATTGACTCGATACTCTTGTTGCTGAACCGCGCGATCGGCACGGTCGGCACGAATTTTTTTTATCTCTAGCAATTGCTCGATCATAAGCCTGCAAGCCCACGCAGCTGTGTGACGGTCTCTTCGAGTTCACTTGGCTCGTGCGTGCCTTGGCGCAAGAACGCTCGGATATCATCTCCCTGTGCGATGGCCATATCCGCGCGACTGTCGGCACCGTGTTGGTACTCACCAATTTTTATCAGCAGTTCGACTTCTTCATATTTGGCCAGCATTTCACGCATGTGAGCAGCGGACGCTTGATGAGTTTTATCGACGATTTGATTCATCACACGACTGGCTGAACGAAGCACATCAATGGCTGGATAGTGGTTCATCGCTGCCAGTTTGCGAGAAAGAATGATGTGACCATCGAGTATCGAACGGGTCTCATCGGCCACTGGCTCAGTCATATCGTCACCTTCCACAAGTACGGTATACAGCGAGGTGATGGAGCCTTTGTCTGATTGACCTGCACGCTCCATCAGTTTTGGTAGTGCGGCAAAAACTGAAGGCGGATAGCCTCGTCGTGTTGGTGGCTCGCCAGCTGCCAAGCCGATTTCACGCTGAGCTCGGGCAAAACGCGTCACCGAATCCACCAGTAGCAGGACACGCTTACCTTGGTCGCGGAAGTACTCCGCGATGGAAGTCGCGACAAACGCCGCTTTGGCTCGTTCCATTGCAGGCCGGTCTGAGGTTGCGACAACCAATACTGACCTTGCCATGCCTTCTTCACCAAGGTCGTGCTCGATAAATTCTCTTACTTCACGGCCCCTTTCACCGATGAGGGCAAGCACGGTTACATCGACATCGGCAGAGCGAATGAGCTTGGCGAGCAGGGTACTTTTACCTCCGCCAGCCGCAGCAAAAATGCCCATCCTTTGTCCTTCACCACAGGTGAGCAATCCGTCGATGGAACGCACGCCCATCGAAATCGGCTTTTCAATCAGTTTTCTCTGCATTGGTGGCGGCGCATCACGATAAACCGGATACCAAGCGCTCGGTTCAGTGCTTTGAGAACCATCGAATGGGCGGCCCAGGCCATCGAGAATTTTCCCTAACAGATGATCGCCAACGCCGACTTCGTGCATTTTTCCGAGCGGGCTCACTTCGGTATTGGAGGAAATACCAAACATGTTGCCAAGTGGGGTAAGCAACGCATGGTGTTGCTGAAAACCCACCACTTCCGCAAGCAGCGACAAGGTTTGATCGGGATTTCGTAGCTCACAAAGCTCGCCGACACGAACACCAGGCACAACTGCTTTGATGATGGTGCCAGTCACTTGAGTCACGCGACCGCGGATTTGGATCAAACGCGTTTGCTTGATGGCCGATTGTTGAGTTTCGGTGATGTATGAGAAGTCGTTCAATTTAAGAAAACATGCGCAATAACTGATGCTGGGAGAATAGAAAGGATGGCGCCGTATTTATAGTGACTATTGGTCGGGAGTTTTTAGAAAACTTAAAACGCCCTAAAAAAACACGTCTGATTTTGACAGCCGATTAAAAATGCAATTCCTATAATTCGCTCATATTGTAGGAAGGAGTGCAAATCAATGAGCACTATCAATATCCAAATTTTAACGGGCAACAAATTTGACGCGCCAATTCGAAGTAACCTTGAGTCTTCCCGCACGGGAGCCTCGGTCAATGGTAATTATCGAGGTGAAACTGTCCGCGTACACAATGCAACTCAGTCATTGTTTGATGCGATGGAAGAGCTGACGGCGTTAGGTTCAGAAAAAGCAGAAAAAGATCTCACGAAACGCAAAGTGAAAGATGGCAGCATCCGCGTGAATGAAGCGCATGAGCTGGTTTCTGATTACCTAAGAAAAGTGCCCGATCTTGAGAAAAACCAAAAGATCAAAGACCTCGCTACCAAAATGGCAAGCGGCAACTTATCAACGATTGCTCAGTTACAGGCGTACCTCAACGGATTCTCTGAAGAGAAGAGCCATCAGTACCTCGCGCTGCAAGCCGTGAAAAAGTTCCTCGGCGCCAACCCTGAAAGTAAGAACTTATTGGCGCTGATAGACCAAGCCATTCTGACCTTTGAGCAGAATCCGGACTCTTGGGCTCAGATTGATACTGAAATTCGTGTTTCAAGCTTCGCGGATGAATACAGCCAAGAGCAAGGCTTTAGCAGTTTGCACCAATTGCGTGGTTTCTATCGCGACACGGTACATAGCTACCAAGGTTTAGGCTCAGCATACAAGGATGTGGTTGAGCGTTTTGGTGCAAAAGAGGTCTCCACGGCGGTCGATTTTATGCTGCAGGGCATGAGCGCAGATTTGAGTGTTCAAGGTAGCAATATTGACTCCGTTAAGCTTCAGCTTCTGATGTCCGATATGCAAAAACTTAAGACGTTGAATACGCTTCAAGACCAAGTTAGTAACCTCTACCAGATGTTCAAACCTCAGCAGGCAAACTATGGCTTATCAAGTTACTGATTTGATGTCAGACGTCATCGCTTTGGTTGAGCAGCGTTGGGTGGGAAGTGCCGAGATATGGAACCTAGTGAACGCCATGGAGTTGGCGTCCACGGAGCGAAAAATCAGCTTTTTTAGGGAACTGCACAAACTGATTCGCCATATTCCAATTGATGTATTTAACGATGAAGAACAGCGACAAAACCTAATACAAGCTGTGCAAAAAGCGCTTGATGAAGCGATTGATTTAGAAGAAGAGGAAATGTGGGACGATGAACTGGATTGATGCGTCAGTGGATGATTTTTGCCGAGGAATGGGGCTTGAAGCGGTGGACTTCTCGTCCGCAGGACGCGTTCAACTGAGCTTTGAACAAAGCGGCACTCTGCATATCGAGAAGCATCAGGACTGCCTGTTTCTTATGCTGGCGAAACCGCTGCCTTGGCACCAGTCGAATGAGCCGATTAAAAAGGCGTTGAGTTTTTGCCATGCAGGTCAAGGTTGGCCATTCCTTATTAAGACCGGGTTACTGGATGAACAGACACTGGTCTTCTCTGCACAAATTGAAGGGGATGAAGTGACCTTGCCAACCATCGAGCAAGCGTTCGCTCTACTGGTTCGTTTACATAAAGATGTGGCGGATTCATGAGTCGTATTAGTACGTTAAACGTTGGTATTGAAGGCTTTACTCACGTTTCGCTTGAGCAAGTTGAAAACGACTTCCCACAGCGTTTTCAGCTGTTGCCTGATGGTCAAGCCATCGCGACGCACCTAGAGAAGCTGTACGAGCTTCGTCCCTCTGAGCAGTACTTGATGTCACTGGCCAAGCCAAAGTTGACGCATTCGGAGCTACTTCGCCCAGACAAATACCGTCAACAGTTTGATACCACTCAGCAGCGGCTTCAGGAATTGGCGCAGAAAAATGGTTCGCATGCGCTCAATCAGGCACTGGAAACACTGCAAAGTACCCAATTAGATCAACGTTATCTCACCATGGCGTTGAATCTACTGATTCAGGTTTAAGCCCCATGTTGCAAACGAAAGACGTGGAGCTGTTGCTTATCCACGCTGCACTCCAAGTTCAATATCAAAAGCCGGAACAAGCGATTACCTTGCTTGATGCACTGTTGGAAGTCGAACCTCAGCATCAAGAAGCTCGCCAAACATTAGCAGTGGCATGCCTGAATTCAGGTCGATACACACGTTCAATCGAGTTGTGCGAAAGCTTATTGAAAACCGAACATTCAAATAAAGCGGGTTTGTGGTTTTGCCTGAGCCAAGCTCGCTGGAAACAACAGGATGTTGAAGGTGCCCGCCACGCACATCGACGTTATCTACAATCTCTAAATAGTGAATCAAATGAATAAGTTGATCGATATTCTAAACAAAGCCGGACAGCGTAAAGACATCATGCTTGCCGTGATGCTACTTGCGATCGTCTTTATGATGATCTTGCCTCTACCTACGGCACTAGTGGATGTTTTGATCGGTACCAACATGAGTATTGCGGTCGTCTTATTGATGTTGGCGATCTACATCACCACACCGCTAGAATTTTCTGCATTCCCAGCCGTGCTTTTGATCACTACTTTGTTTCGCTTGTCGCTTTCTATTACGACAACGCGACTAATCCTGCTGCAAGGCGATGCAGGTCAGATCGTATACACCTTTGGTAACTTCGTGGTCGGCGGTAACTTGGTGGTCGGTATTGTTGTTTTCCTGATCATCACCATTGTTCAATTTATGGTGATCACCAAAGGTTCTGAAAGGGTTGCGGAAGTCAGTGCTCGATTCTCTCTTGATGCGATGCCGGGTAAGCAGATGAGTATCGACGGCGATATGCGCGCTGGGGTTATTGATGTTCATGAGGCGCGTCATCGCCGTTCATTGATCGAAAAAGAAAGTCAAATGTATGGCTCGATGGACGGTGCGATGAAGTTCGTGAAAGGGGACTCAATCGCGGGCCTGATTATCATCGTGGTAAACATTCTCGGTGGTGTCACCATCGGTGTGACTCAAAAGGGCATGTCTGCCTCTGAGGCTCTTGAGTTGTTCGCAATCCTGACCGTCGGTGATGGTCTGGTGTCGCAGATCCCGGCACTGTTTATCGCTATCACGGCCGGCATCATCGTTACCCGTGTTTCAAACGAGGACTCTTCTGACTTAGGCTCAGATATTGGTGGTCAGGTGACTGCTCAGCCAAGAGCTTTGTTGGTTGGTGGCGTTCTGCTTATCTTGTTTGCTCTTATTCCGGGCTTCCCGAAGGTTACCTTCCTGATTCTTGCCGCGATTGTTGGCGGTGGTGGCTTCTTCTTGTTCTACCAACAGAAAAAACAAAGTGAATCCGACAGTTCTGACTTGCCTAGCTTCGTCGCCCAAGGTGCTGGTTCGCCAGCGGCTAAGCCTAATAAACCGACGCCATCTCGCAACAGCAAAGGCAAGCTGGGTGAGCAAGAAGAGTTTGCGATGACAGTACCGCTGCTCATCGACTTGGATTCTCGTTTACAAGAGAGTTTAGAAGCCGTGGCTCTGAACGATGAGCTTGCACGAGTCAGACGCGCGCTTTACCTCGATCTCGGTGTGCCGTTCCCCGGTATTCACTTACGCTTCAACGAAGGAATGAGTAACGGCGAGTACTTGATTCAATTGCAAGAAGTGCCAGTAGCTCGCGGACGAATTGAAAGCGAAAAACTGTTGGTGACCGAAGGTAATGAACAGATTGATTTACTGGGCGTACCTTACGAAAAAGACGACGACTTTCTGCCGGGCATTACGAGCATTTGGGTCGATCAAAGTCATCACGAAAAACTGCAAAACAGTCACGTGGGCTTTTTAACCCCCGATCGCATTCTGACTTATCACCTGTCTCACGTTTTGAAAGAGTACGCGCAAGACTTTATCGGTATTCAAGAGACCCGCTATCTGCTTGAGCAAATGGAAAGCAGCTATTCCGAGCTAGTAAAAGAAGCGCAGCGTATTGTGCCTTTGCAAAAGATGACGGAAATCCTGCAGCGTTTGGTTTCTGAAGACATTTCTATTCGTAATTTACGTATGATCTTAGAAGCCATGGTTGAGTGGGGTCAGAAAGAGAAAGACGTAGTACAGCTGACGGAATATATCCGTTCAAGCTTGAAACGCTATATCTGTTACAAGTACGCCAGCGGCCAAAACATGCTGCCAGCCTATCTGTTGGATCAGAGTTTGGAAGATACGATCCGTAACGGCATTCGTCAGACTTCTGCGGGCAGTTACTTGGCGCTTGACCCTTCTGTCACTCAGCAATTCGTCAGCGACGTTAAGCAAACTATCGGTGATTTAAGCCGCATGCCAAATAAGCCTGTGCTGGTGGTGTCGATGGACGTGCGCCGTTACGTACGCAAACTGATTGAATCTGAATACTACGAGTTGCCGGTGTTGTCGTTCCAAGAGCTGACGCAACAAATCAATATTCAACCGCTTGGCAGGGTAGGTATGTGATGGAATGCCTTCTCACTGAGTCTCTAGTGGCGTCAGGCATCGAAGTGACGCCCTACTTTTGGCAGAAAAGTACCATCTTACTTGGTCATCGTTATGAATGTGATGGGATGGAGCTGGTCTTCCGTGTTGAAGAGGGCGAAATCATCATCGTATTACTGCGAAGAATCAGGGCTTTGTTGCGTAATT
>NZ_JAHGAH010000235.1:0-1278 GCF_030248475.1 Vibrio sp. D173a | reverse complement strand
ATTGCGTGCAAGCCCAGCCGTTCTGTCACTTGTTTAGAAAAAACTTTTGTATTGGGTTGATATCTTCAGAGTCCAGTGCCAGCAGCATAGCGAACTCTGTGGGATAAAGGTCTTATTTCTCTTTTATCATTGGCTATTTTCTAAGCCTTAAAACTCCCCAAACGTAAGTGCTTACTTACTCTCATCGTTTTTCTAGTACTATCTTTGTTACATGAACAGTGACGTTGCGCTCTTTTTGTGCTGCTCTAGATTTTATGTTCAAGATTGACTGCAAACAAAAAGCCCGGTACTTGTGTAGCGGGCTTAAGATTCCTATTTGAGTCAGGTATGTCTACAGGGAGATATACTTACTTTCTGCGACTTCCCATAGGGCTTTCACTAATGGATTTTCTAGTTGGCTCTTGATGCAACAGACCCCGAGTTCAAATGGTTTTATAGGTAGAACCTTGAGTCGATTTATCTTCTCTCTGACAGGGCTGTTGTTGATTACCACATCCGGTGCGATACCGACGCCACAGCCTAAAGCCACCATGCTGACAATAGCCTCATGTCCTGCCACCTGTGCGTAGATATTTGGTTTGATCTTCATTTGCTTAAACCAAACATTCGCTCTTTCTCTTGCTGTGCCTGCTTCTGGGACGATGAAAGGGATCGTTGACCAATCCGGACTTTCTTTCTGCAGTTCTTCTGCAAAGCTGCTGACTCCAACTGGCGCTATCACCGATAGGGGAATCTCACTGATTGGTTCAAAGGAGACTTTAGCTGGCAGTTGGTCTGGCTTAGCAGAGATCGCGATATCAGCCTCATCTGCCAATATTTTATCGATGGCTTGCGCTGGATCGCCAGTAGAGAGTTTGAATTCGATAAATGGATGCTGAATGCGGAATTCAGAAATCAGCTCTGGGAGGTGGCTGTAACTTGCGGTTACCGAGCAAAATAAACGTATCTCACCCTTTAACTCGTCTTCTGTCCCTTTGACATAACTTTGGTATTGCTGCCACTCACCTAAGATCTTCAGTGCTACAGGTAATAGCTTCTTTCCTTGAACTGTTAATTCAACACTTCGGTTATCACGCAAGAACAGCCGTTGATGTGTTTCTTCTTCCAATTTCTGGATCTGCCGACTCAGTGCTGAAGGGCTGATATGCATTGCTGCTGCTGTCTTAGCGAAGCTTTTACTATCACATAGATGAATGAATAATTGCAGGCTTTTGATGTTCATTAAATCTTCACTTCCATGTTGCATTAATTGCAATAAGTAATTGTGAATATATCACT
>NZ_JAHGAH010000234.1:0-7994 GCF_030248475.1 Vibrio sp. D173a | reverse complement strand
ACAGATTGATAGGTCTATATTGTTAAAGAGCTTTCCTATTGAGCCTTGCTCAAATCGGACGGCCATTCTAGCGAGTTAAAGTTTAGTGTCAATCACTTTTTTCAAGCGTTTCCGCTTGGCTAATTGGCTTGCTAACTCAACCTCGTTTCTTTCGAAGCATTGCCGTGTCAACGAGGTGGCATTATAGAGATTGAGATCACATTGGCAAGCCCTTTTTCTCGTTTTTTTTGATTTTTTTATCGTTCGGATAAATTTGCATCAAAAGCGGTCAAAAGAGCACGTTATTTCTACAGTTCTTTGAATTTATCTGCGAAAAGAGCCACTTTTTCCCAATTGGTGTATTCCACCTCTTTAGTCGTATCGGTTTCGCCACCAGTCATCGACATAATGAACTTAATCATAGTTCTATCGAACCAGCTGTAACGTGGGTAATAAAGTGCACCGGCAAAAACACCGATTAAGGTTGGTTTCCACGGCGACTTAATTAGGAACTTACGAATGTAAGCACTGCCTTCAGGCGTATCCTTTCCTTGTTCTTCTTTGCGAGCGGTTAGATTCACACAGAAAAATGCCACTTTACTTTGCTCTAGTTGAGTTAGGTTTTTCTCAATAAACTGGTATAGCTTCTTATTAAGATGACCATAACGAATAGATGCGCCAATCAATACTCTGTCGTATTGGCTGAAATCCATCGCCTCTACATTATGTAAATCCACCAGCTCGCAATCGAAGTCTGGTAGTTGTTCATCTATATAGTGGAGAATTTTTTTCGTCTGCCCTTCACGGGAAGAGTATAGAAATAATGCTTTTGCCACGATTTCCCCTTAGCTACGCCAAAACGTCGGCGTAAGTAGAATAAGTAAGGTAAAGATTTCCAAACGACCAAACAACATAGAAACAATCAATACCCATTTTGCTTTATCGTTAACATCACCAAAGTGAAGTGCCACTTCTCCCAAGCCCGGGCCAAGGTTATTCAATGTTGCCGCTACCGCGGAGAACGCACTTAGTTCATCCATTCCAGTAGCAATCAAACACAGCATGCAAACCACAAATACCAGCGCATAAGCAGAGAAGAATCCCCAAACCGCATCAACGACACGTTGTGGTAGTGCACTGCCACCCACTTTAATGGTGTAAACCGCACGCGGGTGGACCAAGCGCTTCAGCTCACGAGCACCTTGTAAGGTCAGTAACAGAATACGGATCACTTTCATACCGCCACCAGTCGAACCAGCACAACCGCCTATAAAAGACGAGAACAACAGCAACACTGGTAAGAACAATGGCCAATCAGCAAAACCGGTTGTGGTAAAACCAGCAGTAGTAGATATCGACACGGTTTGGAATAGCGCCTGATCAAAAGCGTCATATGGCGAGTCATATGAGTGGTGATTCAACAATAACAGGAAGCACACCAAAAATAAGACAACTTGTATGAAGATGAACGCACGGAACTCTGGATCTTTCCAATAGTATTTAGGATGCACGCCGCCGGACGCAAACGCGGCGAAGTGCAAAGAGTAGTTACATGCCGATATCAACAAGAAGACAACGGTAATCATGTTAATGGCATAGCTATCGAAATAGCCCATGCTGGCGTCGTGTGTGGAAAAACCACCGATGGCAATCGTAGAGAAGCTATGACTAATGGCATCAAACGGTGTCATACCTGCTAACCAAAATGCCAAGGCACACGCAATAGTCAGACTCAAATAGATGTACCACAGTGCTTTTGCTGTCTCAGCAATACGCGGGGTCATCTTAGTATCTTTTACCGGTCCTGGTATTTCAGCTCGATACAGCTGCATACCACCGATACCAAGAACAGGAAGAATGGCTACCGCCAACACGATGATACCCATGCCGCCAAACCATTGCAGGAGCTGACGATAAAATAAGATCGCTTTTGGCAGTTCGTCGAGCCCGACAATGACCGTCGCTCCCGTTGTCGTTAAAGCAGAGAAAGACTCAAAAAATGCGTCAGTCAAAGATACATTGGGATTATCTGAGATAAGGAAAGGAATAGAGCCAGCACTACCGAGTACAGTCCAGAAAAGAACAACAATAAGGAAGCCATCACGCGCTTTAAGCTCGTGTTTATGCCTGCGGTTTGGGAACCAACATATCCCACCACATACGAGAAGTACGAAGAAAGTCGTGACAAAAGGTACACCCGCACCATCTCGATAGATAAGCGCAACCAGCGCAGGCGCGAGCATTGTGACACTAAAAAGTGCGAGCAATAGCCCGACGATTCGAATAATTGAACGAAATTGCATGGATTGATTGACTAGCGAAGCTGTCCCTGTGGCTTCCTATTTTTCATTATTTTCCGTCTAGTGGGGTGACAATTGCCTTTGCACCACTTTTGTTGATGATAGCTTGGGTAAACGCGCTCACTTCACGTAGCTCAATTTCCACCACTAATACCACCTGATCGCTGTATTCAGCATCCACTTCAACCACACCAAACTGGGGCATAAGCGACTGTGCGATAGGCATAAACCCATAGTCTAACTCTAGTCGGAGTTTTGTGGTTATTTTTTTCTCAATTGTTTGAAGCAGCTTGAGCGCTTGTTGCACTCCACCACCATAAGCTTTGACCAAACCTCCTGTACCAAGCTTAATGCCGCCAGAGTAACGAGTGACCACCGCGGTGATCTCTCCAACTCCAGAGCCAGACAGCTGAGCGAGGATTGGTTTACCTGCCGTCCCTGAAGGTTCTCCATCATCACTAAAGCCCCACTTCATCGAATCTTCTGGTCGACCAGCAACAAATCCCCAGCAGTTGTGCCTTGCATCAGAATGTTTGGTTTTGATCTGCTCAACGAATGCTTTCGCCGCTTCAACGCTTGGTGTATGCGCTAAGTAAGTAATAAAGACACTCTTTTTAATCTCTTCTTCAAATTGAGCAGGCTGAGCAGGAATCAGATAAGGCAGGTCATTCATAGGATTAGGTCACTTTTCTCTTTGTTCAGAGTCTATCACGAGAGGTAATTGTGAGTCGCATAAGATCTGCCTTAGCGCACAATGTTAAACACTTGTTTAAAAAATGTATTGAAATTAACCGATCCGAAGTCCAAACTAACTCCACTGGTCAAACCAGAACAATAAATAAAACGACTTTCCTCTATATCGATTTGCTGCCCTACAGGCGCTCAGCCCGCATCAAATTGGTATACAGACAATCCAAGATTGTATGTCATGGAGATAGACAATGATTTACCAAGCCGAAACCCTACAGGTAAAGGAAGTACAAGATGGTATTGCAGAACTAAGCTTCTGCTCTCCAAAATCCGTTAACAAGCTCGACCTAGCAACACTAGAGTCACTCGACAAAGCCCTTGATGCACTAAAAGCGCACCAAGGACTGAAGGGCTTGATGCTCACCTCAGATAAAGACGCGTTCATTGTTGGCGCTGATATCACCGAATTCTTAGGTCTTTTCGCGAAGACAGACGCTGAACTCGATCAGTGGCTGCAATTTGCTAACAGCATCTTTAACAAGCTGGAAGACTTACCGGTTCCGACTATCTCGGTACTAAAAGGTCACACGTTAGGTGGCGGTTGTGAGTGCGTGCTTGCCACTGACATGCGAATTGGTGACAAGACCACCAGCATCGGTCTACCAGAGACAAAACTGGGCATCATGCCGGGCTTTGGTGGTTGTGTGCGTCTGCCACGTGTTATTGGCGCCGACAGTGCGATGGAAGTGATCACACAAGGCAAAGCGTGTCGTGCGGATGAGGCATTAAAGATTGGTCTTCTGGATGCGGTTGTCGATAGCGACGCACTTTACGAATCAGCACTCAAGACACTGACCTCCGCAATCAACGAGAAGTTGGACTGGCAAGCTCGTCGTAAGCAAAAGACATCACCACTTACGCTAAGTAAGCTCGAATCAATGATGAGCTTTACCATGGCGAAGGGTCTAGTGGCACAAAAAGCAGGTCCTCACTACCCTGCTCCAATGACAGCTGTTATTACTATTGAAGAAGGTGCTCGCTTTGCTCGTAACGAAGCACTCGACATTGAACGTAAGCACTTCGTAAAACTGGCTAAGTCTGAAGAAGCAAAATCACTGGTTGGTTTATTCCTCAACGACCAATACATCAAAGGGCTTGCGAAAAAATCAGCTAAGTCAGCGAGTAAAGACACGCAACGTGCAGCTGTACTTGGTGCGGGCATTATGGGCGGCGGCATCGCCTACCAATCTGCATTAAAAGGCGTACCAGTTTTAATGAAAGACATCGCGCAACCTTCACTCGATTTAGGCATGACTGAAGCATCTAAGCTGCTAAATAAACGCTTATCTCGTGGTCGCATTGATGGCTTTAAGATGGCTGGCATTTTAGCGTCTATCACACCAAGCCTACATTACGCAGGCATCGAAGAATCAGACGTGATTGTTGAAGCCGTAGTAGAAAACCCGAAAGTAAAAGCAGCAGTGCTGAGTGAAGTCGAATCACATGTCGGTGAAGACACGGTTATCACCTCAAACACCTCGACGATTCCAATCAATCTATTAGCGAAATCACTAAAACGCCCAGAAAACTTCTGTGGCATGCACTTCTTCAACCCAGTGCACCGCATGCCTCTTGTTGAGATCATCCGTGGTGAACATACCTCTGATGAAACCATCAATCGTGTTGTTGCGTACGCAGCGAAAATGGGTAAATCACCAATTGTCGTTAATGACTGCCCTGGGTTCTTTGTAAACCGCGTGTTGTTCCCATACTTTGGTGGCTTCAGCATGCTACTTCGAGACGGTGCTGACTTTACGAAAATCGACAAAATCATGGAACGTAAGTTTGGCTGGCCGATGGGACCTGCATACTTGCTCGATGTTGTTGGTATTGATACTGCTCACCACGCACAAGCCGTTATGGCGCAAGGTTTCCCAGAGCGTATGGGTAAACAAGGTCGTGATGCGATCGATGCACTGTTCGAAGCAAGCAAATACGGTCAGAAGAATGGCAGTGGCTTCTACAGCTACACCATAGATAGAAAAGGTAAGCCGAAGAAAACCTTCTCTGAAGAGATCTTGCCGGTGCTCGCTGACGTTTGTGCTGATAAGCAGGACTTTGACGATCAAACCATCATTCAACGTATGATGATTCCAATGATCAACGAAGTGGTATTGTGTCTACAAGAAGGCATCATTGCCACTCCACAAGAAGCGGATATGGCATTGGTTTACGGTCTTGGTTTCCCTCCATTCCGCGGCGGCGTATTCCGCTACCTAGATAGCGTAGGTATTGCTGAGTTTGTTGCAATGGCAAAACAATACTCAGAGCTTGGTGCTATGTACCAAGTACCGCAGATGCTGATTGATATGGCGGCGAAAGGTGAAAGCTTTTACGGTGCACAACAGCAAGGTTCTATCTAAGGAGGGATTCTAAAATGACTAATCAAACAAGAAATGTTGTCGTAGTCGATTGTCTACGTACGCCAATGGGTCGCTCTAAAGGTGGTGCTTTCCGTCATACACGAGCAGAAGATCTATCTGCGCGCCTGATGAAGGGCATTCTTGCGCGTAACCCACAGGTAAACACAAGCGAGATTGAAGATATCTACTGGGGCTGTGTACAACAAACCCTAGAACAAGGCTTTAACGTTGCCCGTAATGCGGCGTTGCTTGCTGGCCTACCAATTGAGATTGGCGCCGTGACGGTTAACCGCCTGTGTGGTTCATCCATGCAAGCGCTTCACGACGGTACACGTGCCATTATGACGGGTGACGCTGAAATCTGCCTAATTGGTGGTGTTGAGCACATGGGACACGTACCAATGAACCACGGCGTGGACTTTCACCCTGGCATGTCAAAGACAGTTGCAAAAGCAGCAGGCATGATGGGCTTAACGGCAGAAATGCTTGGTAAGCTGCATGGCATTAGCCGTGAGCAACAAGACGAGTTTGCTGCGCGCTCTCATGCTCGTGCACATGCTGCAACCGAAGAGGGTCGTTTTAAAAACGAAATCCTACCAATTGAAGGTCATGCAGCTGACGGCACGCTGTTCACTTTGGATTACGATGAAGTGATTCGCCCTGAAACATCCGTTGAAGGTCTGTCTCAACTTCGTCCTGTTTTCGACCCAGCAAACGGTACAGTAACAGCCGGTACATCATCGGCGCTGTCTGATGGTGCATCAGCGATGTTGATCATGAGCGAAGAGAAAGCCAATGAACTTGGTTTGAAGATTCGCGCACGCATTAAAGGTATGGCAATTGCCGGCTGTGATCCTTCTATCATGGGTTACGGCCCTGTACCTGCGACGCAAAAAGCACTCAAACGTGCTGGTCTTTCAATTGAAGACATGGATGTGGTTGAGCTAAACGAAGCATTTGCAGCGCAATCTCTACCATGTGCTAAAGACTTGGGTCTGCTTGATGTGATGGATGAGAAGGTCAACCTTAACGGTGGTGCGATTGCATTGGGTCACCCGCTTGGTTGTTCTGGCTCACGTATCTCGACGACTCTGATCAACCTAATGGAAGCCAAAGACGCGAAATACGGCCTGGCAACCATGTGTATCGGTTTAGGTCAGGGTATTGCGACCGTATTTGAACGACCTTAGGTTATTTGAGAATCACAGCAAATACTCCAATACTGAAAAGTTTTAGGTTTACACTTAAGGGCGGCATCTGATGTCGCCCTTTGTTTTACGCCAAACATTGCTTACATGCACAACAAGCATAAATTAAATGCTCAAGTTTCATTTTATTCATAGACAAAGAAGACATACACTTAGCAGCAGTTGATATCTTGCTGCATGTGACCCAGAGTCACGCTACCGCACAATCGGAGAACCTTATGTTTAATGCTCTAGTTCTAAATCAAGAAGACAAACGTACTATCGCTAGCATCGAGCAAATCGATGAAACACAACTGCCTGAAGGCGACGTTCTGATTGACGTTGATTACTCATCGTTGAACTACAAAGACGGCCTTGCAATTACAGGTAAAGGTAAAATCATCCGTAACTTCCCGATGGTGCCGGGTATTGACCTAGCAGGTACAGTAGTAAGCTCAGAAGACGACCGCTACCAAGCAGGCGACAAAGTTGTTCTTACTGGTTGGGGTGTAGGTGAAAACCATTGGGGCGGTATGTCTCAACGTGCTCGTCTAAAAGCGGATTGGCTAGTACCACTACCAAAAGGTCTAGACAGCAAGAAAGCAATGATGGTGGGTACTGCTGGCTTCACGGGCATGCTATGTGTTCAAGCACTGCTTGATGCAGGCATCAAACCTGAAAATGGCGAAATCCTAGTAACTGGCGCAAGTGGCGGTGTAGGCTCAGTAGCCGTAACGCTTCTAGCACAGCTTGGCTACAAAGTTGCTGCAGTAACAGGTCGCGTAGAGAAAAATGGCCCACTACTAGAAAAACTTGGTGCTAGCCGTATCATCGACCGCGTTGAATTTGAAGAGCCAGCACGCCCGCTTGAAAAGCAAGTATGGGCAGGTGCCGTTGATACTGTGGGCAGTAAAGTACTAGCAAAAGTATTGGCGCAAATGGATTACAACAGTGCTGTTGCGGCTTGTGGTCTTGCAGGTGGCTTCGATCTACCTACGACAGTGATGCCATTCATTCTACGTAACGTTCGTCTACAAGGTGTGGATTCTGTTTCATGCCCATTTGAAAAACGTACTGCAGCATGGGAAAAATTGGTTGAGCTACTACCAGACAGCTACTTCGAACAAGCTTGTACTGAAGTTGAACTGGCAGAAGCACCAAAATACGCTGAAGACATCACAAACGGCCAAGTAACTGGTCGTGTGGTTATCAAGCTATAAGCGTTAACTCTTTAATAGAATGAACAAAGCCGGGTCATCACCCTGTCTCTTGATCACAAGTCTAGTGATCAAGAGACATTGCGCGTTCGTAGCCCTCAAGGATGGTTTGTAGTTTAAACCATCCTTCCCAAAGCACCTTTATTGAAGCTCTACCCGTCCTTTTGGTATCTTTCCAACCGCCTAATTTAGCGAGAT
>NZ_JAHGAH010000233.1:0-8215 GCF_030248475.1 Vibrio sp. D173a | reverse complement strand
CTGAACGCGCCATTAAACCGCTGGTCATTGGCAGAAAAAATTGGCTGTTCTCAAACACACCAAATGGTGCTGATGCGAGCGCGATGCTTTACAGCATCGTCGAGACAGCGAAAGCCAACGGCCTTATCCTCTACGACTACATGGTCAAGTGCATGAAAGAGCTCGCGAAAGCTGACCCTGATATCGATGCACTCCTGCCTTGGAACTTCAAACATTAACAACACCGCCCCGTGGGTTCATGGGGCGCATACGATTAATGTTGGTTGTAGCATGACTGCAGAAAACGAGTTTTTGTAAAGGATTTTTCAAGAAAAACAATTAAAATGAAGCTCCCTCTTTAGGTTGTTTACAGATTGCTTTATTTTTGTAAAAATCAAATACAATTAATTCACAATAAGTAATTGTGATAATTAATTTTATTTATAATTAGTTACCGCTTAACTTTGATTTCCTGTATTTAAGGGTAAAAGAGCAGACGAAACTGATCGCTCAGGGGATTGAAAAAGGCATCGTTCAGTACAAGAAACAGCAGAAGGAACGTAATCGACAAGCCGATAAAGCAAAGAAAAAGCAACAGAGAGAAAAACAGCGCCAAGTCGATGACGTCGTTGAACAAGATTCAGCAAACGTTGAAGCACCAACGAGCAAACCAGCTGTATTACCTTGGGCACTATTGGTTCTGAGCTGGATTGGTTTTTCGGCTTACATCGTGATGGGGAAATAATATGCAACGTTCTGTGATGATAGGAAGCATCGCACTAGCTTTGATAGGCTGTTCGTCACCGTCAACGCTACCGGCGGCATCAAGTGACGACGTTCAGATTCGGTTCAATCCGGAGCAATGCGAGTATTTAGGTGAAGTCACGGGCAGCGAAGGTCACTGGTACAGTTACTTGCTCTACACCAACGATGCCATGATGCATGGTGCGATGGCCGATTTGAAAAACAACGCCGCTTTGCTCGAGGCCGACACCGTTTACATGATCTCCCCACAAGACTTTGCTACTTCCTTCAGTGTGCTTGGTACCGCCTACCGCTGCCAATAAGCGTTTTCCAGACGTAAAAAAAGCCAGCAATTGCTGGCTTATGCACGAAATCCAAGACTGCTAGCGATATCTCCCTCTCGCTCAAGAACCCATTGACTGTCAAAAGGTCCCCAATCCGAAAGTTGGTAATAGCCGTCGTTGTGACGTCGACCATCTTGAATGAAGATGAGTTCGATGCCGATCCCCGGTAATGCCTTGAGTACATCTTGAATAGTACGACGAGGCCACCCCGTTCTTTCGATCAATTTTGGTACATTTGGCCTTTCTAGGTTTTCCACCAACAAGGCCAAATATAGCCGCCTTGCAAAAACAGGACTCAATTCCATTGACACCTCCTAAAATTGTGCTGATTCATTATTTCTTTTTTGCTCGGCGAGATGTTGCGTTTGATCAATAACTCGACTTTTCCGTGCTATTTAGCCAAGTTTTTTATCATTCTTATCGCTGTTTGGTGGAGGAATGAGCGACTGGGCACGGCCCAATAGAGCACTGACCTGTGAAATATTCGCCGCATGATTTTGTCACAGTGGTTGCTTCTTGATAGGATGCTTGAACAGCCAAAAACAATGCAAAATCGGGCGTTCCATAGCGCAAACCGATAAGTAAAGCACAAAGAGAAAAGGAAATAATATGACGATCACCATGTTCGGCATCCCAAACTGCGACACGATTAAAAAAGCCAAGAAATGGCTAGAAGCGGAAAACGTTGCTTTTGATTTTCACGACTACCGCAAACAAGGTATCGATGCGGCAATGGTGACTGAATTTTGTAACGCCCTAGGTTGGGAGCAAGTTCTGAACAAGCGTGGCACGACTTTCCGTCAGCTGACTCAAGAACAAAAAGATGCTCTTAACGAAGAAAATGCAATCGCGCTGTTAGTAGAAAACCCAGCGATGATTAAGCGCCCTATCTTGAAAGTTGAAGACCAACTTCATATTGGTTTCAAAGCAGACCAATACGCGACCATTTTTAACTCTTAATTAAAGGAACACTCAAGGATGACAGACAGTCCAGTACTGGCACTCGCTAAAGACCTGATCAGCCGCCAGTCCGTAACGCCTGAAGATGCAGGCTGTCAGGATGTAATGATCGAGCGATTAAAGGCGCTTGGTTTTGAAATCGAAGTGATGGTGTTTGAGGACACCACTAACTTCTGGGCTCGCCGTGGTACAGAAGCACCACTGTTTGCTTTTGCCGGTCACACCGATGTCGTACCAGCAGGCAAGCTAGAACAATGGGACACCCACCCATTTGAGCCGACTATTATCGATGGTTACCTTCACGGTCGTGGCGCCGCAGACATGAAAGGCTCGTTAGCGTGTATGGTCGTGGCGGTTGAGCGCTTTATTGCAGAAAACCCAGACCACAAAGGCTCGATCGGCTTCTTGATCACGTCAGACGAAGAAGGCCCGTTCATCAACGGTACGGTTCGCGTGGTTGAAACGCTAATGGATCGCGGCGAGAACATCGATATGTGTATCGTTGGCGAACCTTCAAGTACTGAAGTGGTTGGTGATGTCGTGAAGAATGGCCGCCGTGGCTCAATCACTGGCGATCTAACCGTGAAAGGCACTCAAGGCCACGTCGCTTACCCTCACCTAGCGAACAACCCAGTTCATCAGTCGCTTATGGCAATCCATGAATTAGCGACCACTGAGTGGGACCAAGGTAACGACTACTTCCCTCCGACTAGCTTCCAGATCCCGAATGTTTCGGCAGGTACTGGCGCGTCTAACGTGATTCCGGGTGAGTTTAACGTTCAATTTAACCTTCGTTTCAGTACTGAATTGAGCAATGAAGTGATTGTTCAACGCATCACTGAGACGCTGGATAAACACGAGCTAGACTACGATCTAAAGTGGACATTCAATGGCGACCCGTTCCTAACCGATACAGGTGCACTGCTTGATGCCGTCGTTGCGGCGGTTGATGAGGTGAACAGCACTAAGCCTGCACTTCTGACCACAGGTGGTACGTCTGATGGCCGCTTTATCGCGCGCATGGGCGGTCAAGTGGTTGAGCTTGGTCCAGTGAACGCGACGATTCATAAAGTGAACGAGTGTGTGAAAGTCGATGACCTAGAGAAATTGACCGACATGTACGAGAACACGCTAAAGCACTTATTGGCAAAATAGCGCCTGCGAGTGCAGCAAGTAGTATTTAACGAGAACACCATGACACCAGAGCAACTTACCGGAATCACCGATTCGCATCTTCAATCCACGTTAGTGGGTCAAAAGGCGTTTATGCTTCATCCAGAAGTCGTCGATGATTTGTTGAAGATGATTGAAGCCGCAAACAAAGCTGGCTTTAAGATGGAAATTGCCAGCGGCTTTCGCGATTTTCATCGCCAAAAAACCATCTGGAACGGTAAGTTTGCCGGTGACTTAACGATCTTAGATTCCCACTCCCAACCTTTAGACAAAGCGAAGCTCAATGATGAAGAAAAGCTGATGGCAATCCTGCGCTGGTCAGCTCTACCCGGCGGTAGCCGACATCATTGGGGTTGTGATTTTGATGTCTATGCGCGTAACTTGTTACCACCAGGCACGCAATTGCAATTGGAGCCGTGGGAATACTTAGAAGGTCATCAATTGGCGTTCTATCGATGGTTAGAAGCCAACCTAGATAGCTTTGGTTTTTTCTTCCCTTACCGACAAGATTTGGGTGGCGTGGCGATTGAACCTTGGCACATCAGTCATAAATCGGTTGGGCTACAATGCGTAACTCATCTGACGCCCGAAGTGCTGAGAAATCAGTTAATTGAGCAAAATCAGATCGACAGCATTGCAGGGATCGACGTCATATTGAATAATTTGGATAAGGTCGTTACCAAATTCATTCACAATATCACGCCGCCGGAGGCTCTATGATCGAATTACTAACCAACCCTTGGGTCATTATCATCATAGTGCTCAGCATCGTGGTAGGTAATCTCGCTGCTCTCAAGTACACCGCCAAAATGAAGTTCGGTCAGATGGATAAAGGTCGCAAGAACGATTTAGACAAACTGAACGAACTGGATAAAGAGCGCTACGATGAAAACGGAGAGAAGAAAGACGAATCTCGTTAACCTCTCTGTGAATTCAAGACAAGCTTGATACCACTTCAGGCGCTCTACCCCGTCGAGCATTCTCGTTAAAGCAAACAGCAAAAAGGGACCATTGAGGTCCCTTTTGTTTGTCTGTATCTAACTACTTAGCTATAGAGAGTAATTAATCTTTCACAACAGCAGCAAGTACTGGCGCCAGTGACTTCAAGAATTCCTCTTCTACTGGCTTACCAGCAGAGTCAGTAATGTTGATAGAAGTACGGTTACCCAAGTCACCAAGTAGGAAGGTGTACTCACCCGGAGCTAGGTCAACTGGCTTCACGCCGATGTCATTCCAGAACGCGTCATCTGGAGATGCGTACTTCGCAGTCACAGTACCTTGAGATTGGCTGCGCTCTTCAATCTTGAAGCCCATTTTAGGTAGCGTATCTGGTAGACGGTTCCAAACCACATTGTACTGAGCACGAGCAATGATCACTGGCAGACCGCTGCGGTCTTTACCCATAGTAATTGGGATGTGTTTCACGAGCTCTTGCGATTTACGCTGGGCTTCTTCGCGGACATGTTGGTCGTAACGAGCCGTCACCAAGTTAGTCATAAACACGTTGTAACGCTCACGGTTAGTACGTGTTACTTCTTTCACTTGGTTGCCTTCACGCCAATCAATCAAGCTTACTTTAAAGCCATGGCGACCGTTCATCTCACCACGAGTAATTTCGTAGCGGCTACCGATTTCCATGGCTTCATCAGGTGAGTTCCAAGTAACCCAGCCTGTCTCGATACGATTGTCCGTTTGGTTCTCTACCGGGACCTTGTTCTCTGAAACCATCTCTTGAACGGTTTGCCAAACTTTATCCAGTTCATCCTTGCGAAGCAGCCATAGTGTTACTTCACCGTCGCTACTGCGATCTAAGCGAGCACCAGGTATCAATTCCAATACTTGCTGCGGCGGACGAATATCCACTTCTTTACCAATACCACCAGCGTACTCACCTTGTGGGATACGGTAGTTAGGGTAAAACTGAGGAACAGCACCTGCCGGTACACTCCACTCTTCCAGAGCTGGTGTGTTCAAATACTCGAAGTCGTCCTTTGCTTGACGACGCTGGTTAGCACCACCTGAACAGGCAGTCAATACGAATACAGCTAGTGAACTTAACACTAACTGGCTTGAAAGCTTCATTTATTCTCCTAAAACACTGAGGGCCTACTTGCCCCCAGCATGAACTTCAATCCTAGCAACTCAATCTTAATAAATACCGGCATCTGTTAGCGCATGTTCCACGACTGGCTGCGATTTTTCAGAAAGTGGGGTCAAAGGAAGACGCAATTCACCTTCTTCAATCAAACCAAGCTTATGTGCTGCCCATTTTACTGGGATTGGGCTTGATTCCACGAATAGGTTTTTATGCAGAGTCATCAAACGTTCGTTGATCGCTTCTGCTTCGTCGAATTTACCTTCACTTGCCAAATGGAACATGTCTGCCATGTCTTTCGCTGCGATATTGTTCGTTACCGAGATAACGCCGTGACCGCCAAGTTTAACAAATTCTAGGCCAGTCGCATCATCACCACTTAGTAAGATAAAATCTTCGCCACAAAGTTCACGGTGAAGTGCAATTCGGCTCAAATCGCCTGTCGCGTCTTTCAGTGCCACGATATTATCAAGCTTTGACAAGCGTGCCACTGTCTCAGGAGACATATCTACTGCAGTACGACCCGGTACATTGTACAAAATTAGAGGTACGTCACTCGCTTCTGCGATTGCTTTGTAGTGTAGGAACAAACCTTCTTGAGTTGGTTTGTTGTAGTAAGGTGTTACGCTCAGGAAGCCAGAGATACCAGAATCAGCCAATAATTTGCTGAATGTAACTGCTTCGTGGGTCGCATTTGCACCCGTACCAGCAATCACTGGGATACGACCGTTTGCAAACTCAACGGTTTTATTTACGACCTTTACATGCTCTTCAATGGTTAGAGTCGCTGACTCACCTGTGGTGCCAACTGCGACAATACCGTCTGTACCTGCTTCAACATGGTACTCAACAAGCTTTTGTAAACTATCAAAGTCTACTTCACCATCTGCTTTTAGTGGTGTAATCAGCGCTACGATACTTCCTGAAAACATGTTTATCTCCCTCATTTTACTCTTTCTGCATGGTACTGTAATGCGATTAACAAACACAAGAGCGTAAACTCGCTTACAAAGTACAAATGAATGAATAATTATCAGTTGTTAGAGGTCTCGCAACTAAAATGTGAATTTTGTTCTCAATCCTAGCCATTCTGATAATTGTGTTTAATGGCGATACGCCGTGAGCAAGCTGAGCTCGCCACTCTAAATTAGGCGCGGAATATACTCTCTCGTCATGAGGCTCAAGTCAGCGTTGAGTGAATTAATAGAACGCCTCGCAAGCA
Source organism: Vibrio sp. D173a (assembly GCF_030248475.1). Classification (NCBI taxonomy): domain Bacteria; kingdom Pseudomonadati; phylum Pseudomonadota; class Gammaproteobacteria; order Vibrionales; family Vibrionaceae; genus Vibrio; species Vibrio sp. D173a. Next base: position 1,698 of record NZ_JAHGAH010000233.1, on the reverse strand, counting down.
AACTGTTCACTTAATCAACAAAGCGTTTTAACAAGTTTAAAAAAGAACTGACTCGACATTTCTGTGCTGTATCTGTGCTACCATCTCACTATTGAAAGAAAGGACAAGAAGCTCATTTATGAAGCAACATCTGGTACTTACAGCGGTTGGAAAGGATCGTCCGGGCATATGTAACCAAGTGGTTAAGCTCGTCACACAAGCAGGCTGTAACATTGTCGATAGCCGTATCGCTATCTTTGGTAACGAATTTACGCTTATCATGCTGCTTACTGGGAACGCCAGTAATGTCACTCGCGTCGAGACGCAATTGCCACTTCTTGGGCAAGAACACGACCTCATTACCATCATGAAACGCACGTCAGCACATGAGTTGCTCGACAACAGCTACACGATGGAAGTGTTCATTGAATCTGAAGATCGCATCAGCCTAACTGAAAAGTTCACACAGTTCTTCGCCGATAAACAGATTGGCCTACATTCTCTTAGTGCGCAAACCATCAGTAAATCAAAAATCCAATTGGATGCGGATCAGTTCCACATCGCGATCACCGCTTCAGTGAGCGCTGACTGCAATCTGATGCAACTACAAGAAGATTTCGATGAACTTTGTAACACGCTCAACGTACAAGGTTCTCTGAATTTCATTAAAAATAATCTATAAGTAAAGGACATAACCATGAATACGCTGACAGCAGGCTCGCCAGCGCCAGCCTTCTCTTTACTCGACCAAGATGGCAACACCGTTTCTCTTGGTGACTTTAAAGGCAAGAAAGTTCTGTTTTACTTCTACCCGAAAGCAATGACGCCGGGTTGTACCACTCAGGCAAAAGGTCTGCGTGATGTAAAAGCAGAGCTAGACGCACACAACGTTGTGGTATTGGGCGTAAGCATCGACCCAGTAAAACGCCTAGGTAAATTCATCGAACGTGATGAGCTGAACTTCACACTACTTTCTGATGAAGACCATGCAGTTGCTGACCAGTTCGGCGTATGGGGCGAGAAAAAGTTTACCCTTACAAATTTTTCATGACAAACAACCTTGATGTTTTTTTATGACAAATCTATCTTTGATATGTGGGTAACATATCGAGGATTTGCTTTGTGATAGAAACGCATGAAGAAAAATATTCTGATGTTTATGATGACTACCTATTGCTTCCCATAGAGGTAGATACATTAGCAAAGCTAAAAATTTCAGAGAGAATCAATACTGAATCTGGGGAGGTAACTAGCTCTCCCTACCTTTCCCCTTCCAATCTGGAATCTCGCCTAAAGAAAACCGATATCATCATTGCACCTGATGGGACGGTTGTTTACCCACAATCCCTATACCTCGTGTCTAAATTGCGTGGTGAAGGGAAAGTCAAAGACACTGGGTCGATTGCAAAAGGCTTATTGGCTTTTACTCGTTACTTGGATTCCACTCACCACTACCAAACTGATGAATATGGCGTGGAAATACCTCGTGAATATCTAACTCATAAAACCCTATCGAGATATGAAGAAGAAGGGGCACCTTGGCGATTTGCTCAGTTCCTACTTGCGAACTGCAATAATATTGAAGGTGCTAATGGCGATGAAGCTTTTAGTCTATCTACAGCAAGAAGTTATATGAGTGCCGTTCTTGGATTCTATAAGTGGATGCAAAAAAACGGCTACATCAAAAATGATGATCAGAATATTGTCACCCACTACGGC
>NZ_JAHGAH010000232.1:0-14883 GCF_030248475.1 Vibrio sp. D173a | reverse complement strand
CTCGCTTCTCGCTTCTCGCTTCTCGCTTCTCGCTTCTCGCTTCTCGCTTCTCGCTTCTCGCTTCTCGCTTCTCGCTTCTCGCTTCTCGCTTCTCGCTTCTCGCTTCTCGCTATGCGCCAGGCGGCATTGCTAAACTGTCGGCAATCAACTGAATCAAGTGGTCTTCTACCGCGAAACGTGTCTCAATGATTTCTCCAATCAAAGACATGTCTTGATCAAAATCAGACAATTCATCTTCAGCGGAAACATCCGAGTATTTGTCGGTAAAGTTCAGTAACGGCTCAGTAGTAAGGACGATCTTCGCGTAAGTCTGGTTTATTTCATCTGTCGCGACAAAGCCAGTGGCTTTCCACTTGTCCATCACCATATCGTAGATTTTAAAGTGACCTTCGGAGATGTAGTCGACAAGGTGTTGGCAGAAGTGCTGAAGTTCGTCAGGTGAAGGGAGTTCAATGACATTGGATTTCGAACAAGGTTGCAGTGCTGCAAGCTTACAATATTCGACAATCAGAGATTGTCTCGTTTCCAGCCAATGGTCGATAACGTCACTTGAGCCGCCCCATTGGTCTTGTGTTTGTTTGAATTTTTTTAGCATGACCATGCCCTCATGATCTGATCGCCCATTGGCGAACGTATCCTTTGCAAAGCAAAGTTAGTAAAGTGATTACAAACTCTTGTCCTTACTAGAATTTATAGTTGCAAAATTGGCGAACGACAAACTCTGGTATGAAATTAGATTGCCAGTAAAATGAATGAACTTCAAGCAAAGGGACGCTGTAATGTTAAGAAAAGGTGAAGTTAACCGTACGAAAAATGCCCATTGGTGTGTTGTTTCAGGAAGCGATGTTTGGCTGGTGGATGGTGCTATTCCTTTCGGAAGTGCAGAGCAGTACTCACTGCCAGAGGGCAGCGCAAGGCAGATAGGTGAATACCAAGGCGCCCCAGTAATGTGGATCAATCTGTCGGATTTAGACCATGATTTAGAACTGGTTTCTCTGCGTGATTGCCTGCATTTTCAAGAAGCGCTTTTCTTACTGATCAGCAAAGCGATTCAATATGGCCACATGACACAGAGCCTACGTTTTTGCCCACAATGTGGCGGTCGTAACTTCCTCAATAACAATCAACTGGCGATGCAGTGTGGAGAGTGCCGTACTTTGCACTATCCGCGTATTTTCCCGTGCATCATTGTCGCTGTACGCAAAGATAACCAGATTTTATTGGCACAGCACCCTCGTCACCGAAATGGTATGTACACCGTGATTGCGGGCTTTTTAGAGGTTGGGGAAACCTTAGAGCAATGTGTGGCCCGTGAAGTGCACGAAGAAACGGGCGTACATGTGAAAAACATTCGTTACTTTGGCAGCCAGCCGTGGGCGTTTCCATCTAGCATGATGATGGCTTTTCTGGCCGATTTTGACTCTGGTGAATTGAACCCTGACTACACTGAGTTATCCGATGCGCAATGGTTTGGTGTTGACGAGATGCCGCCAGTCGCACCAGAAGGAACGATTGCACGAGCGCTAATTGAGCAAACAATTAGTGATATTCAGCAGGCTTGAGAGTCGACTCGTAAAGCGATTAAAGGAAAATGTAGAATCACTTTTGAGACAAAAGGGGTTGTTAGACTGACCTGGCACAGCATTCTGTAATGACACAATGATTAATAAAGGAGTATGTCTAATGAAATACAGATCAGCGTTATGGCTAGGTATTGCGTCTCTCTCTTTGGTGAGTGTTTCGGCACAGGCAAGTATTGAAGCGAAAGCGAAGCGTATGTTGACCGAAAATACCATGACGGAAAACGTCGCAAAAGTGCAAGCTGCTTGTGGCAATGAAGCTCTAGCAACGAACTTTGATTGGGCTGCATGGGATGACTACGACTTCGCTGAAGCTCGCTTAGACGAAGTAAAAACCACGGGCTGGCTTGGTAGTTTAATCAACAATATCTATGACGATATGGTCAAGCTATGTACGACGACTGAGCATGCCGCGCTTTACAAAGAAGAATTTCAGAAAGTTCAGCAGATCCAATTCGTTGGTCAAGATTCCGTTGAGGCGCGTAAAGCGGGATTCTCTCTTGATGATGGTGGTAGCGTTCTCAATGTTGCTTTGAACCCGAACGCGGCGTACGACTCTTCAACACTGAAGTACCTCAAGCAAGCGTGGAACTAAGGTAATGAACAAAATATTATTACCTTTACTTGCCGTGGCATCTAGCTTTCCAGCTTTTGCGGTGGAAGAGCGTTATTCCATGGAGGACTTAACTGCTCTTCATAAAACGCAAAGCTGGAATGAACTGCTCGCTCATGCGAACGATATTCGTCCTTCAAAACGAGATGATGCATGGCAAGTTCTCGTGGCGGATGCCGCGACTGGTGCCTTCAATAATTACGTCTCTTCTGGAGCGGCAGATAGCGCAATTGGTCTAGGGCAACAGCTACTCACTGAGTATGCGTTTCTGTCTGAATCCAAAGACTTTACTCAAAGCTTCGCAAAAACTTTAGTTCCGGCAGCGCAATCTTGCATTAAGTATTCGATGGAAGGGTGTGTTGAGAGTTACGGTCAACTGCTCGCCGAACTCTCTCCAGCAGGCAGCGTAAGTTTTGAAGAAGGGACAAAGGTGTTCCAGAATGTCTCTAAATCTCTCTCGATTCCATTCTATGCTGCGGCAGTCAAGCAGTCTCCAGAATATTGTGAAGATGAAAAGGTCTCGAATGCGTTGTTGTATACGCTTGATCGACCGAGTAATTCTCAGTTTGCGCTGGCTAAAGAAGTCGCAACAAATGGGTGTGCTAACACGGCACTAACAAACTTTGAGAATTACATTATTGACTCGCAATCGGTGCGGGAGACCTTGTGTCCGACTTACCTATCCAAAGGATATGTAAAAGGGGTCATGAAAAAAGTTTGCCAATCATGATTATGAAATATGAAGCCACCGCAAGGTGGCTTTTTTAATTCATTGAAAAATAGATAAAAAAAACCCTCCGAGAGGGAGGGGGTAAGTAAGATGTCGTTATGAGATGCTGAGTACCGGGTACTCAGTTTATAATTGTAGTTTTCGCTAGCGCACAAATTTTTAACACTGATACCGATTGGGTGCAAATTAAGCACTGATTTAAAAGTTAATAACTTGATCCAGGTTGCAAAGCACACAGCTATTAGCCTTAAATCAGTGATAGAATACCCCCTTTCAAAGAAAGCCTAACAATTGGAATTACGGAATGACTGAATTAAAAAATGATCGTTATCTGCGTGCCCTTTTAAAAGAGCCAGTAGATTACACGCCAGTATGGATGATGCGTCAGGCAGGTCGTTACCTACCAGAATACAAAGCAACTCGTGCGCAAGCGGGCGATTTCATGTCTTTGTGTAAAAACGCGGAGTTGGCGTCAGAAGTAACGCTTCAACCACTACGCCGTTTTCCTCTTGATGCAGCGATCTTGTTCTCTGACATCCTAACTATCCCAGATGCAATGGGCTTAGAACTTCGCTTTGCTGCGGGTGAAGGTCCGGTTTTCGATAAGCCTATCACTTGCAAAGCAGACGTAGAAAAGATCGGTCTGCCGGATCCAGAAGGCGAGCTGCAATACGTAATGAACGCAGTGCGTCAAATCCGCAAAGATTTGAACGGTGACGTTCCACTGATTGGTTTCTCTGGTAGCCCATGGACACTGGCGACTTACATGGTTGAAGGCGGCAGCTCGAAAGCGTTCACCAAGATCAAGAAGATGATGTACGCAGAACCACAAACGCTGCACCTACTTCTAGATAAGTTAGCAGACAGCGTTATCGAGTACCTAAACGCGCAAATTAAAGCGGGTGCACAGTCGGTGATGGTATTTGATACATGGGGCGGTGTACTGACACCTCGTGACTACAACCTGTTCTCACTGCAATACATGCACAAGATTGTGGATGGTCTGATTCGTGAAAACGACGGTCGTCGCGTACCAGTAACGCTGTTCACTAAGAACGGTGGCATGTGGCTTGAGCAAATCGCAGCAACGGGCTGTGATGCGGTAGGTCTAGACTGGACCATCAACATCGCAGACGCAAAAGCGCGTATCGGTGACAAAGTGGCTCTACAAGGTAACATGGACCCATCAATGCTTTACGCTTCACCAGAGCGTATCCGTGAAGAAGTCGCGGGTATCCTAGAAGGCTTTGGCGATGCAGGTACTGGTCACGTGTTCAACCTAGGTCACGGCATCCACTTGGATGTGCCGCCAGAAAACGCAGGTGTGTTTGTGGAAGCGGTGCACGAGCTGTCTAAGCCGTACCACAAGTAACTTCGAATTTTTGAAATTAAATACCGGCCTTCAGTGCCGGTATTTTTTTCCTAAAAGTCAGATTTTTTATCTGAAACGCAAGGCTGTACAGCTCTGGTAGTATTTGGTCTATCATGATCTAATTACTATTTAAACTGTACGTTAGATATTAAAGTTAATTATAAACAACGACTTATTTTTATTGGTCTTGTGTGCTAATTTTCTTGTACAGATAAACAAGCAATTAGATCATAGGTAACCTAGAGCATCGAGTGAACGCGTTTTTTAAGGTATGGCACGACGTCAGATTCAAACCAAGGGTTCTTCTTTAACCACAATGTGTTGCGTGGAGAAGGATGAGGAAGCGGGATAAAGTCAGGCTCCCAGTCCTGCCATTGCTGAACAGTTTGCGTGAGCGTCTTTGGTTTGTTGGTGAGATAGTACTGCTGTGAGTACAGACCAATCAGTAGCGTCAGCTCTATATTGGGCAACTGATCTAGAATCTTTTTATGCCAAGCAGGCGCGCATTCTTTACGAGGTGGCAAATCGCCTGAATTTCCTTTGCCAGGATAGCAGAATCCCATCGGGACAATAGCAATTTTGTTTGGGTCGTAGAAAGTGTCTTTGTCGATATCGAGCCATTGGCGTAACCGATCGCCGCTTGGGTCATTCCAAGGTATCGAGGTTTTGTGTACGCGCGTCCCTGGCGCTTGTCCGATGATTAGGATGCGTGCGTCTTTTTCTGCTTGTACGACAGGATTTGCACCCAAAGGTAAATCGTCTGCGCAGATCTGGCAGGCTCGTACTTGCTTTAGCAATGTTTCTAAAGACATAAGATGGTTAATACCCTTTATCGAAATCGACCTGATTATTTAGAGAGAACCCGTCTCGCCAACTCAAGTAGTTGTCTGCAAAAATGTCGACCACTTGCTCAGGGAAACTCAATGCTGCGATGTGGGGTGTGATGGTTACTTGCGGAAGTTTCCAAAAAGGATGTTGCGGTGAGAGTGGCTCTTGTTCAAACACATCGAGAAAAGCATGTTCGACCCAACGATTCTTGAGCGCGAGCAATAGACCAGTATCATCAATCACATCACCTCTTCCGACATTAAATAACAGTGCCTGATTAAGGTGGCTTAGCACCTCGCTGTTGAGTAAGCGTTGAGTGTCTGGCGTGCTCGGCAGTGTATTTACCACAATGTCCGCTTGATGAAATGCGCTTGCCAGTTCATTGATATGAAAGGTTTGAGTAAATTCGCCACCAGAAGTTGGGATACCAGTACGATTGATCCCTACGGTTTTCATGCCCATCAATTGTGCCGCTTTACCCAAGTGGCTACCTATGCTGCCTGTACCAAGAATCACCATGGTTTTGTTTTGCAGCGAGGTGTACAGATGCGGTTGCCACTGCTTGTTCTGCTGTTGCTGGTGGTATTGCATAAAGTGGCGGAAGTGAGCAATGCAGTAGCCAATTACGTACTCGGCAATTAATGGGCCGAAAATACCGCGTATGTTGGTCAGAGTGTAATCTTGGCGCAGATCCGGTGACATTAAAGCGTTCACCCCCGCAAATGTGGATTGCACCCACTCAAGCTGTGAAAACTCGTCTAACCTTTGTGGTAGTAATGGTGGATCCGCCAGTACGATCTGAGCTTCTTCAGGTTGGTCGGTGAGGCAAAGATCGGGCAGATTTTTCTCTGCCAGTAACGTTTCGTAGGTGTCGCGATGCTCTGAGAGCAGGAAAATCTGATTTGGATGCTGCATTAACTTTTTTCCCTGTGATGAATCAAGTACACTTTCGCTGTTTTTTTCTTCAATGATTGAGTGACTATGCTTAAGAATCCTCTTCAGGTTCGTTTGGAAAAACTAGAACCTTGGCAACAAATTACCTTCATGGCGTGTCTGTGTGAACGCATGTATCCAAACTATGCGATGTTTTGTGAGAATACAGAATTTGCTGAGCCACGTGCTTACCGAGCGATTCTTGATAGTGTATGGGAAATTCTGACGGTTAAGAACGCGAAAATTAACTTTGAACGTCAATTAGAGAAGTTAGAAGAGTTGTTCCCAACTGCGGATGAATTCGATTTTTACGGTGTTTATCCAGCGATGGATGCGTGTCAGAGCTTGTCGACGCTGTTGCACGGTCTGTTGGATCGCGACTACCTTTTCGATTCAATGCTTAAAGTGAGCCAACAGTCGGTAAAAACCGTGGCTGACCTAGAACAAGCACAAGGTTCAGAGCCAATCACCAACGACAATCAAAAAGAAAATGAAGCCGTATGTGAAGAGTGGGATGTTCAATGGGCTATCTTCCGCCCACTGCGTGAAGCGGTAGAACGCGACATCTGCTTGATTAAAGATTTGCGTGAAGAACTACGCGAAGAAGCCGTGAGTAACATCGGCATCGCACTTTAATCGTTGAATAGATAAAACAAAGGCATCCAGATTGGATGCCTTTTTTGTTTTTGCGTTTGAGCGATTACGCCCCATGCTGATTACGATTCTTTAGATTCTGGTTTGGTTGGCTCTTGAGCTTCTGGCTCTTTGTCCTGTTTCTCCAGTTCTTCCTCTTCTTCATCGTCATCGCGGCTTTCAATTACGCCGTGCTTTTCTTTCCAGCTTTCCCAGCGTTGGTAAGCCAGTTCTTGCATGTCAGTGCTCTTATCCGCTTCATCGATGATCTCTTCACCCAATAGGTGCTCAAAGATGTCTTCTAGCGTTACCAAGCCTTGTACTGTACCGTATTCGTCAACCACAAGCGCTAGCTGCAGGCGGTGAGTCATCATCTGGTCGAACACTTTAGGCAGAGCGGTGTTGTTCAGTACCACTTGGATAGGGCGCATGACCGAGCCAAGTTGTTTTTGGCCGCTGCCTGATTGTTGCAGCTTGAACAGCTCTAGACGGTGCACAAAACCAATGATGTTGTCTTTCTGCTCGCTGTAAACCAGTGGGCGAGAGAAAGGCGTCTCTTTATGCTTCTCTAGAAAGTCATTGATGGTCATGGTCGCGTCAACGCGAAATACTACTGGGCGCGGAGTCATAACTTGTGTTACTGGCACATCTTGAATACCAAGTAGGTTGCTTAGGATCTTTGATTCTCCTTCTGCGAACTCACCGCTTTCTTTTGCCAGAATAGCCATAGCAGACAGCTCATCACGCATTTTTGGTGCTTCGTGGTTACGAGCTAGACGCTTAGTGATTTGCTCAGAGAACCATACGAATGGTGTTAGTGCCCATACCATCCAGCGTAGCGATACCGCCGCAGATGGTGCAAGTTGGCGCCAGTAAGTTGCACCAATCGTCTTAGGTACGATTTCTGATAGAACAAGAATCGCCAGTGTCAGTACCGCAGAGAAGATACCAAGCGCTTCGCTACCGAACACTACCGCCGCCTGTGCACCTGCCGTTGCTGCACCGATCGTGTGAGCAATGGTGTTCAGCGTCAGGATCGAAGCCAGTGGTCGGTCGATGTCTGCTTTCAGTTTTTCTAACTGAGCAGAAGCAGGGTGCCCCTGTTGTTTGAGCTGCGCAATGTAGCTCGGACTGATACTAAGAAGTACCGCCTCCAGTACCGAACAGATAAACGAAATGCCGATAGCAATAGAGATATAAATGGATAACAGCAGCATAGTTGCCCTTGAATGTAATGTGATAGTCGGGATTTTAAGCGATTATAACCGCAAAAGCGCCCTATAAATCGTTCTTATTGCATTAGAAAGCAAGAGCTTTCCCCGTACAAGTAGTAACAAATTGTGAGTTATTACTCATATTATGGCTAAAACTACGTCAGAAAATCGAAAGATCGCTTACAAACCTTTGCCAGGTGGGGCATTTATGTTTTAGAGTGAGATGAATTCGATAACATATGAGAAGGGAAACCTAATGAACAAGACCCAATTAATCGACTTTATTGCAGAGAAAGCAGACCTATCTAAAGCACAAGCTAAAGCTGCTCTTGAAGCAACTCTTGAGGGTGTTACTGGCGCTCTTAAAGAGGGTGACCAAGTTCAACTAATTGGTTTTGGTACATTCAAAGTAAACCACCGTGCTGCACGTATTGGTCGTAACCCTAAGACTGGTGACGAGATTCAAATCGCAGCAGCTAACGTACCTGCATTCGTAGCAGGTAAAGCGCTGAAAGAATCAGTAAACTAAGTTAAAATGCACCGAGGTATCCTGCCTCGGTGCAATTTCATGAAAAAACATCTACTCACTTCACTTCTTCTATCAAGCCTCGCTCTTGTTGGCTGTTCTTCTGTTGAAACCCCAAATCTTGACCAATTTACCCATTTCTCAGGCGGGAAAATCATTGGTGATGCAACTAGTTTATATTGGATGACAGAGCGTCTTACACGCGTCAGTACGGCAGCAGACTATGTCACAATGGGAAATTACGGCTCGTACCAGAGTGATTATCGCTGGGATGATGGTGAGCTAAGAGAGTTGATTCGAAAAGGTAAGCAACTCGATGCCAAACAAGGATTGGTGCCTTTTCAAATCCACATTCGATTCAATAAAGATGGTGACGCGGTCTATCAGCAGTACCGTGTGAATGGGAAAGTGCTGCCCTTACAGCGCGACCAGTTAGAGCGTTACAAGCAAGAGGCGAACGATGTCGTTACGTCTATCAAGAAACAATCTCGTGATGGCCAGAGCCTAATCCAAGGTTATTGGGATGGTGAAACGTTCGAAACCTGCAAAGGGCGAGAGTTTACGACGTTGGAATTTAATCAGACCCTACCTAAGTTTGTGATTGATAGATTGGCGTCAGTGGACAGTTACATTGCGTTTATTGGTAAAGAGTCGCGTAATGCGGCGACCGTTGATGAATTGCTGATGCTCAATGATGATGACTTTGATTGTGTACCACGACCAAAGTTGATCTCTGAATAGACATGACTTCGAATTCTTTCGAACAAGAACAATAAAAAAGGCGCTGAGTGCGCCTTTTGTCTTTTTAGCCAACTGAAGTTGTTTTTATTTTTCTTGCTCACGTGCTATCGCACGGTAGCCGATGTCGTTACGATGGAACATACCATCCCAACTGATCTGTTTTGCAAGCTCGTAAGCACGCTGCTGCGCTTCTGATACGCTGTTGCCAAGTGCCGTTGCACAAAGAACGCGACCACCGTTTGTCACGATGTCGCCGTCTTTGTTATCTGTACCAGCATGGAAGACTTTTTCGCCTTCAATTTCAACTTGTGGCAGCCCCGAAATTACGTCGCCTTTGTTGTATGCTGCTGGGTAGCCGCCGGCTGCTAGCACGATACCAATCGATGCTCGTGGATCCCACTTCGATTCCGCTTGATCCAGTTTCTCGTCGATTGCCGCTAGGCACAGATCAACAAGATCCGATTCCATACGCATCATGATAGGTTGCGTCTCAGGATCACCGAAGCGGCAGTTGTACTCGATCACTTTCGGAGTGCCGTCTTTGTCGATCATCAGACCCGCGTATAGGAAACCAGTGTAAGGGTTACCTTCAGAAGCCATGCCGCGTACCGTTGGGTAAATCACTTCTTCCATGATGCGGTTGTGGATTTCTTGTGTCACCACTGGAGCAGGAGAATATGCACCCATGCCACCTGTGTTAGGACCGGTATCTTTGTCGCCTACGCGTTTGTGATCTTGGCTGGTGGCCATTGGCAGAACGTTCTCACCATCCACCATAACGATGAAGCTTGCTTCTTCACCATCTAGGAACTCTTCGATAACGACACGACTACCAGCATCACCAAATGCGTTGCCTGCTAGCATGTCTTTGATTGCATCTTCCGCTTCTTCTAGTGTCATCGCAACGATAACGCCTTTACCAGCAGCAAGGCCGTCAGCTTTCACCACAATCGGCGCACCTTGTTCACGTACGTAAGTAAGAGCTGGCTCGATTTCAGTGAAGTTTGCGTAGGTACCCGTTGGGATTTGATGACGAGCAAGGAAGTCTTTGGTAAACGCTTTAGAGCCCTCAAGCTGCGCTGCTGCTTGTGTCGGGCCGAAGATTGGCAGACCTGCTTCGCGGAAAGCATCCACAACACCGATAACCAGCGGTGCTTCAGGACCGACAATAGTCAGCTCGATAGCTTTCTCTTTTGCAAAAGCAACCAAGCCAGCGATGTCTTCTACTGCGATATTTACGTTCTCTAGTTTAGGCTCAAGTGCTGTGCCTGCGTTACCTGGAGCAACGAAGATAGTCTCAACATTTGGGTTTTGCGCCGCTTTCCAACCTAGTGCGTGTTCACGACCGCCTGAACCAATGATAAGAATATTCATAATATTTCCTTTGATTTCGCTCCTCCCCTTATTAAGGGGAGGTTGGGAGGGGTAAGTCGTGTACGTACAACAGACCCCCTCTAACTCCCCCTTTATAAGGGGGAGGACCAAAAACTAATTAGTGGCGGAAGTGACGCATACCAGTGAAGATCATCGCCATGCCGTGTTCGTCTGCTGCTGCGATAACTTCGTCATCACGCATAGAGCCACCCGGTTGGATAACACACTTAATGCCTGCTTCTGCAGCTGCATCGATACCATCACGGAATGGGAAGAATGCGTCAGATGCCATTACGCTACCTGCAACTTCTAGACCTTCGTCTGCAGCTTTGATACCTGCAATCTTCGCAGAGTAAACGCGGCTCATTTGGCCAGCACCTACACCGATAGTCATGTCACCTTTTGCGTAAACAATCGCGTTTGATTTCACGTATTTTGCTACTTTCCAACAGAACAGTGCATCTTTCAGCTCTTCTTCTGTTGGTTGACGCTTAGAAACCACTTTTAGGTCGTCTAGGCTTACCATGCCTTGGTCGCGGTCTTGAACCAGTAGACCGCCATTCACGCGTTTCACGTCAAAGCCAGTTGTTTTAGTTGTCCATTCGCCACACTCAAGTAGACGCACATTCTTTTTCGCCGCAACCACTTCAATCGCTTCAGCAGAAACTGAAGGTGCGATGATTACTTCAACGAATTGACGCTCAACAATAGCGGTTGCTGTTTCAGCATCTAGCTCTTGGTTGAATGCAATGATGCCGCCGAATGCAGATGTTGGATCAGTTTGGTAAGCGCGGTTGTACGCTTCTAGGATATCCTTACCTAGAGCTACACCACATGGGTTCGCGTGTTTTATGATCACACATGCTGGCTCGTTGAACTCTTTCACACATTCAAGTGCTGCGTCAGTATCTGCGATGTTGTTGTAAGAAAGGGCTTTACCCTGGATTTGGCGAGCAGTAGAAACAGATGCTTCTTGTGGGTTTGCTTCTACGTAGAATGCGGCGGCTTGGTGGCTGTTCTCACCATAGCGCATGTCTTGCTTCTTCTCGAATTGCTGGTTGAAAGTACGTGGGAATTTCGACTCTTCGTCACCTTCTTTGTTCTCACCGTAAGATGGAACCATAGTGCCGAAGTAGTTTGCGATCATGCCGTCGTAAGAAGCCGTGTGTTCGAATGCTGCGATAGCAAGGTCGAAGCGAGTTTCTAGTGTTAGAGATTTGTCGTTCGCGTCCATTTCAGCGATCACGCGGTTGTAGTCGTGAGCGTTCACAACGATAGTTACGTCTTTGTTGTTTTTCGCTGCAGAGCGAACCATTGTTGGACCGCCGATGTCGATGTTCTCAACTGCATCAGCAAGCGTACAGCCTTCTTTAGCAACGGTTTCTGCGAATGGGTATAGGTTAACAACAACCATATCGATAGGGTTGATGCCGTGTTTTTCCATCACGTCATCATCTTGGCCACGACGACCCAGCACACCACCGTGAACTTTCGGGTGAAGCGTTTTAACGCGACCGTCCATCATTTCTGGGAAACCAGTGTAGTCAGAGACTTCTGTTACAGCGATGCCTTGTTCTGCAAGTAGACGAGCCGTACCACCAGTAGATAGGATATCGACACCGCGCTCAGCAAGAGCTTGTGCAAACTCAACAATACCTGTTTTGTCTGATACGCTGATAAGCGCACGGCGAATAGGACGAGCGTTGTTCATGCTTCCATTTTCCTCAAATTCACGGAGTTAAAGATGTTTGCCAAAAATGAACTTGTTTTTACCTCTTGGGGTAAAATATTGGCCAGTTTTGGTAAAGACCTTTGCGAGGCGTTTTCATGCTTAGAAAACAGTCTCCACTATTTGATGGCGCGTATTCTAACCAATTTATTACAAAAAAGCTCGCGCAATCGTTTGGCATCTCAAAAATAATTGCAAAAAACTCGATCTTTGGCTTTAAAAGTAACGAGATAGTTAATAAGGAAAGTTATGTTTCAGATAGGTGAACTGGCGAAACGCTGTGGTGTGACTGCCGATACACTGCGATTCTATGAGAAAAATGCGCTCATCAAACCCGCAGGACGAAGTGATTCGGGCTATCGCCTGTATAACGAAGAGAACCAAAAGCAGGTGCGTTTTATTCTCAAAGCGAAAGAGCTTGGCTTGAGCTTAGATGAGATCAAGGAACTTCTTGGGATCAAATTAGAGGCAACAGAACACAGCTGTGCGGAGGTAAAAGCCATTACTTCTGCAAAGTTAACTTTAATTGATGAGAAGATTGCTGAACTAACTAAAATTCGCACTGCATTAAAGAAGATAAACGACGCGTGTTGTGGTCATAACAATGACGATGCAAGCCACTGCTCGATTTTAGCAGCCCTTGAATAGTCTCACTTTTGCATCATTTAATTTAAGTTTGCATTTTTGGCGGCTTGCTTTTCTAGGTTCAAGCCGTATTCCCACCTATAATCTCGGCTTTAGTCGACTGTAAGAATGTGTAGTTCTATCTATTCCTAAAGCGACGCTGTCTATCAGATACGAGAGTTTTCATACATGGTTGGAGTCTATTTTCAAATCAATGACTGGGTTTTGAGCGTTGATGAAAATAAGCTGTATCGACAAGACAGGGAAGTTACCGTTGAGCCACGCTTAATTAATTTGCTGCATTTTCTTGCTGAGCACGCTAGTGAAGTGTTCAATCGCGAAGAGCTGATCCAATACGTTTGGGCGGGCGCGATTGTGACGGATCAAGTCGTAACACAGTCGATCTTCGAACTGCGCAAACTTCTACGAGATGGTCGAGAAGAAAACATCAGCTACGTGATCACTGTGCCTAAGCGTGGTTACAAGCTGGTGGCGAATGTGACCCCAATGACACACGAGGAATTCCTTGCAAGTCGTCATTGCAATGCCGAAATCCTTCCCCCTATTGTTGAAGAAGCAGAAGAGGAGCAGCCCGAGGCGCCTGTACCATCCATCGCATTTCCTGCCGGACCATTAACTCGCGCTGTGTGCGAGATGTCGAAAGAAAAAAAAGCGCCGCGTAAACCAAATAAGATTAGCCCTTGGCGACTCGGATTAATGAATTTCATTTGGATCAGTATTTTGGTTGTGGTGATGGGCGTGTTTACCTACAAGCAATCAGAAGTGCGCATTACGCAAGCTATTGATACTCACCTTATCGAATTCAAGTTTCAGGATAACTTCAGCAAAGAAGGCCGCAGCTATGACTTAGCTGACGGGTTTGCACAGAAGTTGATGGCAGATGTAGCTCAAGTCAGTGATTATCGAGTGATGCTGAAAAAGGCGACCTTTACGACGGGTATTGTGCCGGGGAAATCTGTGGTGGTGCGCGTCAAAGAAAACGATGGTGGTAGCTTCCTTGAGGTGGAATATCGCAATAACTCTTCAGAAAAGGTTTTGTTCAGCCGCCAATACGCGTTAACCAATAGCCATTTGAAGTCGGTTATGCAGCAAGCCTCTCTAGATTTGATGCGCGCATTGAAAGTGCCAGACGCAAAATTGAAATCAAAAGTGCTGGTGGCTGGTATGCCAATGAACCCTGACGCGGCAGAGTTGTTTGTTGAAGCAAACCACTACTTAAACGTGTCCGATGCGAATCAATTCCAGCATGGCATCGACTTGATGGAGAAAATCCTTGAGCTTGAACCAGATAATGCTTATGTACAGGCTGAACTGCTGATTGCCTATCATGTACAAAATGCGCTTGATCCGGCATTAGAACTACGGAAGGGGAGAGTTCAGCAACTGAGTGAGAAGTTGGAAACCAATACGAAAATGATGGTAGGGCCAATTCAACCACGAATTTATGAAGCTCTCGCTCTTAATGAAACCATTGCTGGCGATATTGATTTAGCTAAGCAGCATTTGAACCAAGCACTTGAGATTCGGGATTCAGTTCTGTCTTACGTGATTCGAGGTAAGCACGCTGAATTAGATGGTGATTTGGATTGGGCAAGTGAGTCCTACAGCGAAGCCTTCTATATTGATACATCCGTAGAGACTTACTTATTGTGCGAGAACTTGGTTTTTCCAAGTAACATGAAGGCGATTGATTACGCTATGTATCGCGCAGTTCACCCTTCTGTAGTGCGTATGCTGTAATAAACCAGCTCTTGATGAGTAAGATACTTAGCCCTTCATTTCGGTGAGGGGCTTTTTTGTATCGGCCTCTTACCTCTATTTCTACTAATGACGCTTGTTATATAAGAGGAGAGGGCTTTTCATTAGAAGTGGACCCCAATGGTTGGACACATAAGCTAACTTCTTAAGTGGTTGATCCAGCTCATGCAGCGTATCTCTGCCTACCAAAGTAGGCTTCATCAGGAG
>NZ_JAHGAH010000231.1:0-859 GCF_030248475.1 Vibrio sp. D173a | reverse complement strand
AGACCAACCAGACCCACTAACATTGCACCCGCCATAGACAGTGCAGTCCATACCACTGCGATACGACGCGCTGTGCCTAGGTCTTTATTAGTACGTGTTGCTTTGAAACGCGCAAGGATATGCGGTTGACCAAAGTAACCTAGACCCCATGCCGCTAGAGAGATAATTGCAATCGCAGATAGAGGCTCACCTTTCGCATCATTCCATAGCGTTAGCAGCTCAGGGTTGATGTTGTGTCGATCTGTCGATAGTTGACCAAGGCCACCGTTCATCGCAGCAATCGGCACGATAAGCAGCGCAGCAGACATCAGTAGACCTTGCACAAGGTCAGTCCAAGATACCGCAAGGAAACCACCAAATAGCGTGTACGATACAACACATACTGTGCCGATGATTACCGCTGTGGTGTAGTCTAAGCCGAATACTGTTTCAAACAACTTACCGCCCGCTACCAAGCCTGAGCTTGTGTAGAAAAGGAAGAAGAGAAGAATAAAGAAAGCAGAAATTGTTTGGATCAGCTTAGACGTATCATTGAAACGACGAGCTAGGAACTCAGGTAGCGTCAATGCATCTGTTGTAATGCTGTACGTACGCAGGCGTTTAGCACTGATTAACCAGTTTGCCCATGTACCCACTAGTAGGCCACCAGCCAACCAGAAAGCTTCGAAACCCGCAGCATACGCGTAGCCCGGAAGACCTAGCAGTAGCCAACCACTCATGTCCGAAGCACCCGCAGAAAGCGCAGCAGGCCATGGACCAAGTGCACGACCACCAAGGAAGTAGTCGGTCGAGTTAGATGTACGTTTGTAAGCAATAACCCCGATTGCCAGCATCATAATTAGATACGCAATGAACGTCG
>NZ_JAHGAH010000230.1:0-4032 GCF_030248475.1 Vibrio sp. D173a | reverse complement strand
GTCTACAAACCAAGTCATTCTCGCTGAACCTAGCATCTCGAGGTTACTTGGGTATACCGCCTATCAAAACGGCCATCCAAGAGATAAAACTCAAGAGTAAAATCGCCTTGAAAGAGCTATGCGCGATAAAACTTACTGTCGTTGAAGACGTCACGATCACGCGGATCGTTCGATAGGAACATCCACATCTCTTTCATGCTTTGTTCAAAGAACTCTTCTTCAAACACCACCATAGAGCAATGCTCACCAAGTCCAGTCACGAAAGGTTCGAGTGCTTCAAAACCAATGCGTTCGATGTCTTCAATATCAATGAAATACAGCTTCTTATTGGTTATCTGTTCGCTTTCTGCGGGCAATTCGCCTTTACCAAGTACAGAGAAGTTAAGCTCAACGGTTAAACCCGTACGGTTTTGTTTGAGCTCATAAACTTCTTCGGTTTGCGCCATCACGCTGTAGTTCAAATCATCAAAGTAGCTCAGTGTTTCTTGCTTCATTGGGTGCATAAGTCTTCCATAAATTGTGCGGTTGAATCTGATGAGATTCCGTTATAAGCCTTTCAAGTATTGAGCGTTTGCTGTCGGATTAATCGCGGTATTAAGAGCTTCAACATGCTGCTCATTATGTTCATTCAGCAGAGCGGTAAAGGCATCGATCAATTCAGGTTTGGTCATCGTGACTTTAGTTTCTGTCTGGATGTCGCGCAGGTCGATCAATACGTCAGTTAACAGTTGAGGCAAATCTTGCATAACTTTTAGGTTCAACACGTTGTGCTCGCTGTAGATCGAGTTGTGACTGCCTTTTTGTTTTTGCACCACATACGGGTTGTCTTTTAGGTTGATGATCGATGTGCGCTTGTCACAACGCTTCAAACAACCTTTGTTGACCTTAATCTTGCGGCAACCTTCGGTTTGTTGGAACAAACACTGGCGACTGGTGAGAAGAGTGTTCGGGTGGTAAATACTGTAGTAGCTGCGCATGTTGTGCGGTCGCTTAATGTGGCGCATCTGCTTCATGTTCAGCTCGTTAGAGATAAACGCACCGCTTGCAGCGAACTCTTCTTGCAAACATTTGAACGAGTAGGAGTTCACCGTGTTCATTTGCGGGCCTGCAATCCAACCTAATCCCAGCTCTTGAGCCAAAATGCCCACACCAGAGTTATTGGTGATCGACAATTCTGGCTTCACTGCTTCTAAGAATGCACGTGCGGCTTGGTAATCTGCACCAATCAAAATTGCAGGGAACCAAGGTTTCAATCTTGAGTTTGTTTGGAACAACTCAATCACCGCATTCAGTTCACCTGCCAATCCCATTGGTAACTGGAAGTACACATCGACATTACTGTCTTCGCATAGTGCGGTGTCGTCTACTGATGAAATCAAGACAGATAGCCTTGGAGCGCCTTCACGCATTTCTGGTTGAGGCAGCGTCGGCAAAGTCGGTACATCAATCGCGCCCTTTAGGCTGCTGCCAGAGGCTTGCGTTGCAGTTACATCAAAATCTTGAGTCTTCTCTGCAACCTTCTCAATGATTGCGGTTTTGTCGTCGTAGAGCTTCTTCTTCACGCCTTGCACATCATCGGCGGATTCGCATTTGTAGATCTTCGAGAAGTGTTTTACGGCGTGATCGCGAGGGTTGTCGATGTACATCGCTTTACCGAAATCACCTTGCAAAAACGCGTTAGAGAAATCACGGTTAAATACGGTGTACAACTCTGTGGTGTCGTTCGACAGTTCTACGCCATCACACAAGCGATCAATCTGTTTACGCCAGTTATCGACCACGGTGTACACGTAGTGGGATTTCTTAATGCGGCCTTCCACTTTCAACGAATACACGCCCGCATCGGCAAGCGCTTCTAAATCGCCGAATGCTGAGTTGTCCTTCATGTTGAGAGGGTAGCTGTTGCCTGTTTTGGTGGTTTCGTATTGCTCGCGACAAGGTTGGCTGCAACGACCACGGTTGCCCGAAGCGCCGTTGCGTGCAGAGCTGATGTAGCAAATGCCAGAGAAACCAATGCAGTAAGAGCCGTGCACAAACACTTCCATCATCACCTCATGTTCACGACCAAACTGAGCCAGATGCTTGATCTCATTGATGTTCAGTTCACGAGAGAGGTTCACGCGGCTCGCCGTCAACTGATTAAGGAACAAGATCTGTCCTTCGTTGTGCGTGTTGAGCTGGGTTGAAGCGTGTACGTCTAGATCTGGGAAATGATTCTTGAGAATGTAAGCCAAACCAAGATCTTGCACGATCACGCCATCAATCGCGGTGTTGTTTAATTGGCTGAGCAAACGCACGATGGCTGGGATTTCGCTTTCTAGAATCAACACGTTCAGAGTCAGGAAGATCTTACAGTTGTGCTGATGAGCTAGCGTTAGCACGCCATTCAAGTTATCTAAAGTGAGGTTGGTCGCTCGGTTGCGGGCATTAAAGCGGTCCAGTCCGCAGTAGATAGCATCGGCACCCGCAGCAATGGCTGCTTTGATGGAATCCAGATCGCCGCCAGGCGCTAATAACTCAAATTGATCGCGTGTCACTCGTTAACTCTTACTCAGTAAAATAGGACGCGTATTTTATGTGCTTCACGGTTTTAATGTTGGACTGATTAACGCTTTATTAATCTGAATCAATTATTGGTTCGTGACGGATCTGCTGCAACGAGTAGAGGCACTGTTGCAGCGGTGAAATCAAGCGAGTTGTTCTTACTGGTTGCTAGGCTGCTCGTGGTCGAGGTCTGGCCATATGCGAGCAGCATTCACTTAACCAACCGTTGCGATGAGCGGCGTTGTAAGCTCCGCGACAGCAGCGTAACCAATCTTTTTTGGTCGAGAAGTACGATGCACTTCCTTTGCAGATTTTTAGTGTCCATTTTGAACGTGCAGAACGCATGTGGGCGCAGCACCTTTTCATCCAACCATTGCGGTGAGCGGCGAAGTAGGCGCCACTGCATCCTTCTTGCCATGCGGTTCGGGTTTTGTATTCTGCCGCGCTTCGGATGCAAGCGTCGAGCGTCCATTTCTTTTGTGTTCTCGGGGCGCCCATATGAGCGCAGCACTGCTCCAGCCAACCTCGATTTCTGGCTGCTTGGTAAGCGCTTTTACAGGCACTGATCCACTCGGTGCGTGTT
Source organism: Vibrio sp. D173a (assembly GCF_030248475.1). Classification (NCBI taxonomy): domain Bacteria; kingdom Pseudomonadati; phylum Pseudomonadota; class Gammaproteobacteria; order Vibrionales; family Vibrionaceae; genus Vibrio; species Vibrio sp. D173a. The sequence continues at coordinate 905 of NZ_JAHGAH010000230.1, read as the reverse complement.
CCGAAGGCTCGCGCGCTTTTGACACAGGCGGCCAAATCCCATTTCAATTCGATGGGCTTCATATGCGTGCAGCAGTTATCCAACCATCCATTTCTATTGGCCGCGTTGTAAGCGCCGCTGCATCCTCTCTGCCAATCGGAGCGTGTCTCGTATCGTTTTGCGTTTTCTGAGCAGGTTTCGAATGTCCATTTCTTACCGGTACGAGAAGGAAGCATATGAGCGCAGCAATCTTCTATCCAACCGTTTTTCCTTGCTGCGTGGTAGGCGCTCTTGCAGCCGTGATTCCATTCTGAACGAGTGTGGTATTGTTTGGCGTTTTGCTTGCACTTGTCGTATGTCCATTTGACGCCGACACGTTGCATGTGAGCGCAACATTGGTCGAGCCATCCATTACGATAGGCCGCGCTGTAGGCTGCTTTGCATCCTTCACACCACGCTGTACGTGTTTTGTAGTTCGCCGCACTTTGTTTGCACAGTTCTAGATTCCATTTGCCCCGTTTTTTGGGTAGGTCCATAAGATTCATAAGCGCACCCCTTCAAGTGTTCCTGAATAAGGTTAAAAAGCCGTTTCCCTGAAATATATTACCCATCTCGCTCTCTAAGAAGCTTACTGATGTCGATGGGTGATTATGTTGGTGGTATTGCTCTTATGTACGGTTTTCTGGGGCTTTCGGGTCAATTTAAGCCCAATTTACATAAGGGAGAAACAACAAACCCCGCCACGTGGCCTGTCTCTTATACACAAATCCCCAAGCTTGTAGCTTGGGGATTTTTTTTGAACTCTTTCAAGTGTGTGTGATCTGATCACTTAGCAATCCTTACTGAAACACTAAGATGACACACTCAGACGCTAAACTTTGGGCACAAGAACAATTTGGACAAGCACAACTTAAAGACCCTCGAAG
>NZ_JAHGAH010000023.1:0-25619 GCF_030248475.1 Vibrio sp. D173a | reverse complement strand
GGTTGGAACATCAACGGTATTACCGACCGTTTTATCGACCCAATTCCTGCGCAAATGCGTACAGGTAAGCGTTGGTATGAAGGTACATAAAGTGCAAATAAAAACAAAGGGTCGCGATTGCGACCCTTTTTGTTTTCCACAACCTAAACTAACTTGGAAATGGATACAAGTTTCGCTTTAAAGCTTAGAGCGAACGAGCTCAACCATCATCTCGATGTGCTCATCATTGTCATTCAAGCAAGGGATGTAACTAAAGCTCTCACCACCGGCTTCTAGGTAAATCTCTCGGCACTCTTCTGAGATTTCTTCCAATGTTTCCAAACAATCTGATGAGAAAGCTGGCGTAATCACGATAAGTTTCTTCTTACCTTGGCTTGGTAATACTTCCAGCGTCTTATCCGTGTATGGCTGTAGCCATTCTTCACGACCAAAACGTGATTGATATGTCATTCCAATTTGTGCTTCACTCAAACCCAGCGCTTCACCAAGCAAGCGAGTCGTCTCTTCACAATGCTTAGGATAAATATCACCATTGTCTGCATAACGCTTAGGGATACCATGGTAAGAGCAAAGTAGGTAATCGCCTTGACCATGCTCTGCCCAATGGTCACGAACCGATTGCGCAAGTGCTGCAATGTATAAGGGATGGTTGTGGTAATCACGAATAAAGCTGAACTCAGGCATTACTGGCATCTTTTTGAATGCCTTCGTCATACCGTCTGAGACTGCGGCCGTCGTTGTACTCGAGTATTGCGGGTAAAGCGGTAATACAATCACTTCCTCTACGCCTTGTGCAATCAGCGCTTCAAAACCAGATTGTAAGCTTGGATTACCGTAAGTCATACCCAGTTCAACTGGCATATCGAGTGCTACAGCTAACTTGTGAGCTTGTCGTTTTGAGTAAACCATCAGAGGAGATCCCTCTTCCATCCAGACGGACTGATACAGCTTAGCGACTTTCGGCGAGCGAATTGGCAAGATGACACCGTGAAGAATCGGACACCAAAGCCAACGCGTCATATCAACAACACGATGATCATGAAGAAACTGACTTAAAAAGCGTTTTACTGCTGGTGCAGTTGGCTCATCAGGCGTACCTAAGTTAACCAATAACACACCCTGTTTATTATTGTTGTTTTTCATAATATCCTACTCATGGTGAACGGCTTGCTTTTTACGGTGGAGCAAACCAGATGGTTCATCGTACTTACAGGCAAAAATAAAAAAGCGACCCGAGGGTCGCTTTTAAATATATCAAAATATTAAATTTTGCCGTTAGCTAATTATGCTAGTGCTTTCTCAATATCTGCGCTTACTTCTGCAACTTGCTTAGTGCCGTCGAATTTAAGGTACTTAGTGTTACCAGCTTCAGCTTCTTTACCGTAGTAGTTGATAAGTGGTGCTGTTTGCTCGTGGTAAACACCTAGACGTGCACGTACTGTTTCTTCTTTGTCGTCATCACGAACAACAAGATCTTCGCCAGTTACGTCATCTTTACCTTCCACTTTTGGTGGGTTGTAAACAACGTGGTAAGTACGACCTGAAGGAAGGTGAGCACGACGACCAGCCATACGCTCAACAATCACATCGTCAGCTACGTCAAATTCGATTACGTAATCAACGTCAACGCCCATCTCTTTTAGGCCGTCAGCTTGAGGGATAGTACGAGGGAAACCATCAAGTAGGAAACCTTTTTCGCAATCGTCTTGAGCAATACGCTCTTTGATTAGACCAAGGATGATCTCATCAGAAACTAGCTGACCAGCGTCGATAACAGCTTTAGCTTGTTTACCAAGCTCTGTACCTGCTTTGATAGCAGCACGAAGCATATCACCAGTAGAGATTTGTGGAATACCGTATTTATCCATGATGAAGTTTGCTTGTGTGCCTTTACCTGCACCTGGAGCACCTAGAAGAATGATGCGCATGATTTATCCTCTTTAATATTTAAGATTTATACCGAAGCTCACAATAGCTGGACTTCTAGGAATAACCCCACGAAGCACTGGCAACGATAAGTTTCGGTATAACGTTTAGGCGAGCCAAAATACACGCCTTATTACTCACATTCAAGTGTTGAGATTCTAACACAGGTTCACTACGCTATGAGCAGATTAAGACTAAAGAATGTTAGCGATGCCAGCTTTCCCGTCTTGTTGATTACTAACTCAACACTTAAAGTGTGAATCTATGCGTTTACAAACAAAAAGCTCGCATTTCGCGAGCTTTTTAGGGGTATTGAGTTATTAAACCTTAGTCAAAAGCTTGTTGATGGCACCAACGAATTGCGAAGGATCTTCCATCGAACCACGCTCAGCGAGCATCGCTTGGCCCAGTAACACCTCAACCCAGCGACCAAACACTTCTTCGTCCGCTTCATCCGCCATGCGTTTTACTAGTGCATGCTCTGGGTTAATTTCGAAGATGTATTTCACTTCTGGTACCGCTTGGCCAGCCGCTTCAAGAAGCTTCGCCATCTGCGTGCCCATTTCGAAATCATCCGTCACGACAACAGCGGGTGTTGTTGCCAGTTTAAAGGTGGTGCGAACTTCTTTCACACGGTCACCAAGGTAAGACTGAGTGCGTTCAACAACAGACTTAAACTCTTCTTCCGTTTCTTTCTGTTTTTCTTTTTCCGCTTCGTCTTCAAACTTGCTTAGGTCTAAGCCCGCTTTCGTGATCGACTGGAACTGCTTACCATCAAACTCTGTTAGGTAGTTCATCAACCACTCGTCAATTCGATCGAACATCAAAATAACTTCGATGCCTTTCGCTCTGAATTGCTCTAGGTGTGGGCTGTTCTTCGCCGCAGCGTAACTGTCTGCCGTTAGGAAGTAGATCTTGTCTTGACCTTCTTTCATACGTTCAACATAAGAAGCCAAACCAACGGTTTGTTCTGCGGAGTCCACTTCAGTAGATGCGAAACGCAATAGACCAGCAACTTTCTCTTTGTTTGCCATGTCTTCTGCAACACCTTCCTTCATCACAAGGCCGAACTCTTTCCAGAATGATTGGTATTTCTCTGTATCATTCTTTGCCATGCGGTCTAGCATAGTAAGCACACGCTTGGTACAAGCATTACGTAATGACTGAGTGACTTTGTTATCTTGTAGGATTTCACGTGATACGTTCAAAGGCAGATCGTTTGAATCGATCAGGCCACGCACGAAGCGCATGTAAGAAGGCATAAACTGCTCAGCGTCATCCATGATGAACACGCGCTGTACGTACAGTTTCAGACCCGATTTATGATCGCGGTTCATCATATCCCAAGGTGCTTTCGCTGGGATGTAAAGCAGACTGGTGTAGTCGTTCTTACCTTCTACGCGGTTGTGGCTCCACGTAAGAGGATCTGCAAAATCGTGAGAAACGTGCTTGTAGAACTCTTGGTACTCTTCTTCAGAGAGCTCTGACTTATTGCGCGTCCAAAGTGCTTGAGCTTTGTTGATCTGCTCCCACTTCTTCTCACCCGTTTCTTTGCCTTCATCATCACGAACCGAAGTTTGGATAGAAACAGGGATACCGATATGGTCAGAGTATTTGCTGATCACATCGCGTAGACGCCATTCGTTTAGGAACTCTTTACCTTCTTCACGCATGTGAAGCACGATGTCCGTACCTCGAGAATCTTTGGTAATGGTCTCAACGGTGTAGTCACCTTCGCCAGCAGACTGCCATTGCACCGCCTCATCAGCAGCGAGACCAGCCGCGCGAGTGCACACAGTCACCGCATCTGCAACAATAAATGCTGAGTAGAAACCCACACCAAACTGACCGATAAGTTGAGAATCTTTGCTCTGATCATCTGACAGCTTAGAGAAAAATTCTGCAGTCCCTGATTTCGCGATGGTACCTAGGTGTTCAATCACATCATCACGGCTCATACCGATGCCGTTGTCAGAGATTGTTAATGTGTTCGCGCTTTCATCGAACGCAAGCTTCACGCCTAAGTCAGCGTTGCCCTCATATAAATCTGGGTTAGATAGCGCTTGGAAACGAAGTTTATCTGATGCGTCGGACGCGTTTGAGATCAGCTCTCGTAGAAAAATCTCTTTGTTGGAATAAAGAGAGTGAATCATCAGATGAAGTAGTTGTTTTACTTCCGATTGAAAGCCACGAGTTTCTTTGTTGTGAGATACGGTTTCGCTCATGTTTGCTCCATAACATCTAAACTAATTAGACTTTTAATGACAAAGCCCTAACCGCCGCTTCATAAAAGCGGCATTACTAAGATGTCATTTAACATGTGGCTGACAAATGTAAATTCAAGGTCAATATTGCTAAAAACGGTGTTTTTTTAGAAAATTTTAATTATCCTACGTGTCTAAAAGCATCTAAAACGTGGCACATGTCCTTTTGCGCACGCCTTGTTATGTGACGCAAATCACTATAATTACAGAATCATCCATCTAAGAAGAACTAAATGACTAACATCGGCACCAAATTTCTGCTTGCTCAAAGATTCGTCTTTGACCCAAATAGTAATTCGCTCGCTGACCAACAAAATGGCAACGAAGTTGTACGATTAGGCAGCAACGAAAGCCGTATTCTCCTCATGTTGGCAGAGAGACCTAACGAAGTGATAACACGTAACGAACTGCATGAGTTCGTTTGGCGTGAACAAGGCTTTGAGGTGGATGACTCAAGCTTAACTCAAGCGATCTCTACACTGCGTAAAATGTTGAAGGATTCAACAAAATCACCAGAATTCGTTAAAACCGTGCCAAAACGCGGCTACCAACTTATTTGCTCTGTTGAGCGTTTAAGCCCGCTTTCTTCTGACTCTATCCCTGATATTGATGATCAAGAAGAAGAGAACGAAGCGCCAGTGGTTGATTTAGAGCAATTTGCCGAAGCTACCACAGAAACGCAAGCAGACATCGCTCCAGAAGCCGCCGCTCCAGTAGAAAAGCCGAAGCCAACACCAGCGCAGAAGAACGCGAACTGGCTATTCCGTATTTTGGTTGTCGTTGCTTTGCTGCTGCCAGTTTGTGTACTGATGTTGACTAAGCCAGCAGAATCTCAATTCCGTCAAATTGGTGAATACCATAATGTGCCAGTAATGACGCCAATTAACCACCCTCAATTAAATAATTGGTTGCCTTCCATTGAGCAATGTATCCAACGTTATGTCGAACACCACGCCGCGGAATCTTCACCAGTCGAAGTCATCGCGACAGGTGGTCAAAACAACCAACTGATTCTGAACTATATCCACGATAGCGATCATTCATACGAGAATGTCACGCTGCGTATTTTCGCTGGTCGTAATGACCCAACCGACATCTGCAACTAAGGGAGGCTGAAATGAAGATTAAAATAGCATCTGCGGTTTTGGCCGTATCCATCCTTTTTAGTGGCTGGCTATATTGGGGCAGTGACCTAAAAGTGGAACAGGTTCTGACTTCAAACGAATGGCAGTCAACCATGGTGACACTCATCACCGACACTCTGCCAGACGATACAGTTGGCCCACTACGCAAAGTTAATGTTGAGTCGAATGTGAAATACTTACCTAACGGTGAGTACATTCGTGTGGCGAACATTCAATTGTTTGCTCAAGGCTCAAATACTGAATCAACCATCAATATCTCTGAGAAAGGTCGCTGGGAAGTAAGTGATAACTACTTGCTGGTTTCGCCTTCTGAATTCAAAGATATCTCAGCATCGCAATCGAAAGACTTCTCTGAGTCACAGCTTCGTCTCATCACACAAATCTTTAAGTTGGATGCAGAACAAAGTCGCCGTATTGATGTAGTCAACGAAAAAACACTACTACTGACTAGCCTGAACCACGGTTCTACGGTACTGTTTAGAAACTGATTTTGATTCAATGATAAGGGGCCAAGATGGCCCCTTTATTTTTCGCATGGATTGGCTAGATACTCTCACTCTCTTCTTCGGTTCCCTCGTTGCAAATACACTCGCTTCTCTCTCTGGCGGCGGTGCAGGATTATTGCAATTTCCATTATTGATCTTTCTCGGCTTACCCTTTTCTGTCGCTCTTGGAACACACAAAGTGGCTTCCGTCGCGCTGGGGCTTGGCGCTGCAAGCACGCACCTCAAAGCCGGCACAATAAAACCGAAGATCGCGCTTTATCTGATTCTAGTCGGCAGTATTGGTGTCGTGATTGGTGCAAATCTGATTGTCCAAATATCTGACGATATCGCAGAGAAAATGCTCGGCGCGATGATCCTTGCTCTCGGCATCTATTCCCTCTTTAAAAAAGAACTTGGCCAAGTCGAGCTTGCGATCCATCGAGACACATTGGGTTGGATCATCGGCGGATTAGGATTGATGCTGATAGGCGACGTGAATGGTTCGCTAACTGCAGGTTCAGGTCTCCTCGTGACGCTATTCCTCGTGCGCTGGTTTGGTTACGATTACAAACAAGCAGTGGCTTACACCATGATCTGTGTCGGTCTGTTTTGGAATGGTATTGGTGGTGTTGCCGTCGTACAAGCAGGCGCTCCGATTCATTGGGCATGGCTACCCGTGCTGTTATTGAGTTCATTTTTAGGTGGCAGTTTAGGCGCGTGGGCAGCAACTCGATACAGCAATCGCGTTATCAAGATTGCGTTTGAGCTCCTCACCTTTGCAGTCGGCATCAAACTGCTACTTTAGTCTTTAGAGAAAGGAAATGAGAAATGGATAAAGCCATTATAGACATTTACTACTGTCGCCAGTGCAATTGGATGTTGCGCTCTACTTGGCTATCGCAAGAGCTGCTTCATACGCTCAGTGAAGAAATTGAAACCGTCAGCTTGCACCCTGACACAGGCGGTCGTTTTGAGATTTTCTGCAACGGCACGCGGATTTGGGAGCGTAAAAAAGACAGCGGTTTTCCTGAGGCTAAGGTCCTTAAACAACGAGTAAGGGACATCATCGACCCAGAGCGTGATTTAGGCCATTCAGATACAAAATAGGGAGCCAGTGGCTCCCTATTGTTTGATATCTTATGTGCTCTATGACTCGTTGATTAGATCGTGGTTTGAGCCAACACTTCACCTTCCGGGGTTTGCACCTTGAGTGTGTTGCCTTCCATTAGACCATAGCTACGCGACAAACCATTTCTTGGGAAAGTCATCGAACCAGGGTTGAAGATCACTGCCCCATCCTGCATTTCGGCAACAGGCACATGAGTATGACCATGAGCAATGATGTCACCTTCACGCAGTGGTGGACGTTTTGCACTGTTGTACAAGTGCCCATGAGTAAGGAACATGCGCTTACCAGATTCGAGTAGTATCCACGCATAATCCATCATCATCGGGAAACTCAACAGCATTTGGTCAACTTCGCTGTCACAGTTACCACGTACAGAAATAATCTGATCGCTGTATTGGTTCAGTAAATCAGCGACTTGCGGTGGGTTGTAACCTTCTGGGATAGGGTTTCTTGGCCCATGGTTTAGCGTATCCCCCAACAAGATGAGATGATCGGCACCAGAGGCCAAGTAAAGCTGAATAGTTTCTTCGGTTGCTGGCAAAGAGCCGTGCAAGTCTGAGGCAAAAAATAGTTTCACGACATCGTCTCCTCAAAAAATATGAGGCTATTCTACGGCATTCTTATAGAAGCTCAACCTAAGTACCTATTAATGGCTGCGTAGCATTTCCACCAGCATTGGCACTAGATAGAACCAAGCGACATAGCCAACACCAGCTAAAACAACGATCCAAAAAATGAACGATAGAAACTTCGACTTCGCTAAATGGTTGAGCGGATCAGGCTCACCACATCCGGGGCAAGTATGAGCTCGTTTTGAAATTTGTTTTTCACAAACAGGACAAGCAACTAGCGGCATGACATGACATCCTCAATTATTCTTTAATTCTCAAAGAATAAGCCTCAGATTGCAGATATGCAATGGCACAACTAAGCCATAAATGCTTCCATACACACCTCCTACCCGAGTGCCTTCTTCTTTTAAAATCAGCATGGCACAGTTTCTCTGTGCTAAGAGTGAGCAACACTCAAAGCCTGATAACATTTTGTTACACTTGTTCAAACTGTGAACTTCGCACCGCTTGGGAAGAAAACACTTCTAACTCGTTAGGAACTAATAATAAAATCGACATTGCAAGTCATTGATATGATCATGCAAGACGGTTAACGACTATAATGTCTGAATGGTTTCACACTCAAAGGGACGACATGAAGATACTACTGACTGGCGGAACAGGCTTTATTGGTTCTGAGCTACTCAAAATGCTCACCACTCATCAAGTCATTTTGCTGACGCGCACCCCCGCGCAGGCAAAACAGCGACTTCAGCATGCCGATGTCGGTAATACTGAATACCTTGATTCCCTCGATTCACTGGAAGATCTCAACGATGTTGACGCAGTAATCAACCTTGCAGGTGAGCCCATCGCAGACAAACGCTGGAGTCAGGAACAAAAAGAGATAATCTGCAACAGTCGCTGGAAAGTGACCGAGCGCATTGTTGAACTGATCCACGCCAGTACCGAGCCCCCTTCAGTATTCATAAGCGGCTCTGCGGTTGGCTATTACGGCGATCAACAAGACCATCCCTTTGATGAATGTCTACACGTAAACAGTGAGGCCTTCGCCCATTCTGTGTGTGCTCGATGGGAGCAAATAGCCAAACGAGCAGAATCGGAGCAGACACGTGTGTGCCTATTACGAACTGGGGTTGTTCTTGGCCCTAATGGTGGTGCTCTCGCCAAGATGCTGCTGCCTTATAAACTGGGCTTAGGTGGCCCGCTAGGCAGCGGTAGACAGTACATGCCTTGGATTCATATCTTGGATATGGTTCGCGCCATCATGTACTTACTCGAAACGCCGCATGCGCATGGCGAATTCAACTTGTGCGCTCCACACCCAGTTAGCAACAAAATTTTTAGTGGCACATTGGCCAAGACTCTTAAGCGTCCGCATATTTTGTTCACCCCGAAATGGGTGATGAACGTGGCAATGGGGGAATCCTCTTGCCTGCTATTTGATAGCATACGCGCAAAACCGAAAAAGCTTACCGAGCTTGGCTTTAAATTCAGTTACTCCCGAGTGGAGCCTGCACTCAAGAACTTGCTTCAAGATAGAAGTTGTTGAATCATAAGGCTCACGAACTCTCAGTGATCCCTAAACTATGAAAAAGTCTGTTCTTATCACCGGATGCTCTACCGGTATCGGTTACGTATGTGCCCACGCTTTGCAGAAGGAATGCTTTCACGTCATTGCTTCCTGCCGACAAGACCAAGACATTGAACGCCTAACCAACGAGGGCTTAACGTGTATTAAGCTGGACCTGAATGATCCTGAGAGTATTTCGTCCGGTGTCGCACAAGCGCTCGAGTTGGCTGAGGGTAAACTTTATGCCGTCTTCAACAATGGCGCTTACGGCCAACCAGGTGCTTTGGAAGATTTGCCGACAGTTGCCCTTCAAGCGCAATTTCAAACCAACTTCTTCGGCTGGCACCAACTCGTAAGAGAAGTGCTACCGCACATGCGTAAACAAGGTGAAGGGCGCATCATCCAAAACAGTTCCGTACTTGGCTTTGCCGCTATGAAGTATCGTGGTGCCTATAACGCCTCAAAGTTCGCGCTAGAAGGCTGGACAGACACCCTACGTTTGGAATTGATGGACACCAACATCAAGGTAGCATTGATCGAACCAGGGCCGATAGAGACCCAGTTTAGACAGAATGCCTTAAAGGCGTTTGAGCAGTGGATTGATGTGGAAAGCAGCGCCCACAGAGCAGCTTACGAAGGACAGAAGCAGCGTTTAGATAACGACAAGTCGAACAACAAGTTTGTGCTTCCTGCTGAATCTTGTATTGAGCCCGTGCTTCACGCACTCACCAGTGATAAGCCAAAGATTCGCTACAGAATCACCACACCAACCAAAGTCTTTGCCGTTTTAAAGCGCCTATTACCCACTCGTCTTCTTGATAAAATTTTGCGACAAGCAGCATAAAAACTTTTTATCACAATGTAATTTTACCGTAACAATGTGATGTCATTATGAGCATGTAGGTTAAGAAAACCTCAATGTTCGAATCAATTTCTAGGTTAGTATCTTCATCCATCGAGCCTGAACGCGATGTGGATACTCACTTTAGATTTGGTATCGCCACCCTTTCTGTTTTGTATTTTCGCGAGACAATAATGACATTAAATCAGCTTAACTGGCTTAGTGTGGGTGTAGTGTTGACCATATTCATCCTATTTTGATACCACACCCAGCACACAACGATAACGTCTAACAAGACTCTCTAACCCGTGCTGGACTTGCCAATTTTAATAGCACTTTCGCTTGCTATCAGGAATACGCTGCTTCGGCAGCGTTTTTCCTTTCTATCGCTTGAATTTCCCAAATATCAACTCCATATCTACAATCAACGACAAGAAACAAAAAGCAAGGATACTCTGATGCAATCCCCATTTATCGTTGAGTTAACAGAACAAAACTTCCGTGAAACGCTTGAAGGATCAATGAACACGCCGGTGTTGATTCATTTTTGGGCGAGTGCTCAACCAGAAAGTGCACAAGTGATTCCTGAATTACAAATGCTGGCTCAGCAATACAACGGCGCTTTCACCCTTGCTCTATTGAACTGTGAACAGCAGCCTGCTCTTGCTTCTCAATTCGGCGTGCAAGTGCTACCGACCATCGCATTGTTTATGAATGGTCAAGCAGTCGATGGGTTGGGTGGTCCTCAGCCAATTGACGCGATTACGGCAATGCTGCAAAAACATCTTCCAAGCCAAGATGAAATGCAGTTGAAGCAAGCCAGCGAGCTGCTCCAACAAGGTGAACATGCTCAAGCTTTGGCGATTCTACAAACGTTATCGGAAGAGCTTCAAAACCGTGGTGATGTCAAACTAGCGATGGCAGATTGTTTACTGGAAACCAAACAGTTTGAATTGGCACAAACGCTGTTGGGTGCGATTCCACTGGAATACCAAGACAACTACTACAAAGGTTTGATCGCGAAGTTAGATCTACATCTTCAAGCCGCAGATAGCCCAGAGCTTCAACGCCTTGAACAAGAGCTAGCCGCAAACCCTGATAATTTAGAACTCGCGTGTGAGCTTGCAGTTCAATATAACCAAGTTGGCCGTGATGAAGAAGCACTTGAGCTGCTTTGGAACATTCTCAAAGCTAACCTTGGTGCACAAGACGGTGAAGTGAAGAAAGTCTTTATGGATATCTTGAGCGCACTTGGCCAAGGTAACGCATTGGCAAGCAAGTACCGCCGTCAACTTTACTCGATTTTGTACTAATCAAATCTTCGTAAAGTTAAAGAGTTTGAATAGAAAAGGCCGAGAAAAATCGGCCTTTTTTTGTCTGGAATTTATCGAGCCTCTCACTTCTACGATTGTTTCATCAACCTAAATGAGTAAAAATGAATCAACATTATGCACTTAAGGGAATAGCACATGCCAATTGACTCATTGATCACCATCGGTATTTTCGTTGCTCTAGCCGTTATCCTCCTCGCTTCTGCAGTAAAAACCGTTCCGCAAGGCAACAACTGGACGGTCGAACGCTTTGGTCGTTACACCCATACCCTCAAGCCAGGCCTTAACCTCATCATTCCTTTTGTTGACCGTGTCGGACAAAAGGTCAACATGATGGAGCGTGTACTCGACATTCCAGCACAAGAAGTGATTTCGAAAGACAACGCCAATGTAGTCATTGACGCGGTAGGGTTTGTTCAAGTCATCGATGCCGCGAAAGCCGCTTATGAGGTTAACGACCTAGAACATGCGATTCGTAACCTAACCCTCACTAACATTCGTACCGTACTTGGCTCAATGGAATTGGACGAGATGCTTAGCCAACGTGACATGATCAATACCAAACTGCTCTCTATTGTCGACCAAGCAACCAACCCTTGGGGCGTAAAAGTCACTCGTATTGAAATCAAAGATGTTCAACCACCAGCGGACCTAACAGCAGCAATGAACGCTCAGATGAAAGCAGAGCGTAACAAACGTGCGGAAATTCTCGAAGCTGAAGGGGTTCGCCAAGCTGAGATCTTACGTGCCGAAGGCCAAAAACAGTCAGAGATTTTAAAAGCGGAAGGTGAAAAGCAATCTGCTATCTTACACGCGGAGGCTCGTGAGCGCGCCGCACAAGCAGAAGCAAAGGCAACTTACATGGTATCGGAGGCAATTGCTAAAGGTGACGTAAAAGCCGTGAACTACTTTATAGCCCAAGGTTACACCGAAGCATTGAAGAGTATTGGCCAAGCTGAAAACGGCAAGATCATCATGCTGCCAATCGAAGCCACTGGCCTAATGGGCTCTGTCGCGGGTATCGCAGAAATGTTCAAACAAAGTAAAGACTAAGGTCTGCTTATGGATTTATTTAGCCTATTAGAAGGTGTCACCTTTTGGCATTGGATTGCGTTTGGTCTCGCGTTACTCGCAGTTGAATTGCTCGGGACAGCCGGCTATTTTTTATGGCTCGGCCTCTCTGCACTAATTGTGGGTGCTATCCTGTCTTTCTTACCGATTAGTTGGCAAATGCAATGGTTAGCATTTGCTGCTTTCAGCCTAGTGACAACTTGGCTTTGGTGGCGAAAACAATGGTCGAAGGATCGCAAAAGCGATAAAGCTCGCGACCTCAATCAAAAGCATAAACAATTGATCGGCAATATTGTCACTTTGGAAGAAGACTTCACTGTAGGCATGAACCGCTTAAGAGTTGCCGATACGACTTGGTCTGCCGAATCAGAGCACGACTTACCGGCAGGAACTCGAGTCGAGATTGTGGCTGTAGAGGGCATCATTCTCAAGATTAAGCCGGTTTCTCGCTGATTTGTGTCAAAATAATAGGGTGCAAAGCACCCTATTTCATATTTATTCTAACTACCTCTTTTATTTCATTGAGTTATTTAAATTATCCATAAAAATTAAGTAACAGAAATATTATCACCATCCTCTCTTTTTCATCCAATTTTCATTTATTAAAATTGAACAATTCAAATACATAGAAAAATATAACTCCTTTTTCGAAATCTAAATTTATTTTAAAAAATAAAACACTGTTGAATTTAATTTTGATCTTTCTAGGTCTCTATACATACTTAACGCATAAGCATGTCAATTAGGTGCTTATATTTTTTAAGGTAAGTAAGAGGAAGTACTATGAAAAAGACAATGATGTTATTCGCTGTCGTCTTGTTTTCATCGAGTGTGTTTGCCTACACAGACTCTAGTGGCAACAGCGCGACAGGACCTAACGTGCAATGCTACCTGCCAGATGGGGCTAGCGATTACATGCCCATAGTCTTATGCCAACATCAAAATAGTACGATAAAGAAATAAAATAATTCTAACTTTAAATTGAAAGATCAGTTAATTATTCAGCCTAAGCTGGGTATTAATGAGTGGGAGGATTCACCATGAAAAAGATTGCTGCTTTATTTATCGCGTGCTTTATTTTTGCATCTCCAATTTCTTTAGCACAAAGCTCAGCGGGGCACGTATTCGGTGCCGGCGTAGATTGCACATTTGATGATGGTACAGTAAAACATTTGCCACGTGAATTATGTACAATGTACGGTGGTACATTTAAATAAATAACCTTATCAATGGTTATAACGAAGTTTATCTACTTTTACGTTGATAAGCTTCGTTGGCCATTAAATGAATAAATTTAGAACTTGTAGAAGTCAGAACCGATAAATGCATCCCACCCTCTTTGCCATTCCGCTTTGATCATGACTTCTTGAGGCTGACCTGCACATTGGTCAGTGTAACGAGTACCTTGGATACCTTTTTCAAATGCTTTGAAAGGATCACAGAATTCTGCTTTACCTTCTTCATAGCCCGCCTTGTAGGATGCTTCGTCAAAAGAAACACTTTCTTTTAAGTTAGCTAAAACATCGTTGTCGTAGCGGTAGCCATTTGAACCAAAACGTTCACCTTGCCCATACCAATACTCGGCTGGAGTTTTAGGTGCAGTACTACAAGCTTGAAGAGATAATAATACAAATGGAATAATCAGTGCTTTCTTCATAGTTAGCTCCCTGGCCTCTGAAACAAAAAAAGCTGAGCGTTTGCCCAGCTTTTTAGACACTATCTAGCGTTTACAGTTCGATTATTTAACAGCAAAAGGAATTGTTAGTGCTAGCTTGAAATCTTCCTCATCTTGGAACAAGTTAGTGTAACCCGTCCAGTTCGGAGCATTTGTATCGTTGTAGTAGTTGGTGTAGTAGAAGCTAATGTTAGCATCTTTTAGCGCACCAGCTTGAATTGCATAGTTTGCAAATAGGCTGTACGCGTATTCAGTAAGATCATCGTAGCCTTGAGCAGATGAACCGAAGCCGTAAGCACCACTTAGACCAGCGCTAAAGCCTTTACCACCGATGTCAGAGAAGTCACGAGATACAGAACCAAATACCGCTAGCTCTTCATCGTGGTTAAAGTCAGAACGGTTATTCCACCAGATTTCGTATGCACCGTTTGAACCACCATATTGGCTAGTTAAGCGGTAAGCCATGTTACCAACATTTGCTGGGTCACCAGAGTCTGCGCCAGTGTATGTTGCTTCAGCACGGTATGAGTATTGACCAGAAGAGAAGCTTGTCAAAAGTGCTAGCTGGTATGCAGTGCTATCGTACTGTTCGCTATCATCAACGATGTACAGTTGAGGAGACCAGTATAGACCACCTTCTGTTGTACCTTTCACTTTGAAGTGAGCGTTCCAACGGTCACCATCAGATAGACCACCGTATGCCGCATCTAGAGAGATACCGTTATCTAAAGTGTAACGACCACCTACAGAGTAAAGTGTTCCTGCGTCTTCACCCTTAGTTGTTCTGAATTCGTAAGTTTCTTTAAACCACGGTGCTTTGTATTCAGTCGCAACAACCAAACCTAGGTCAAAACCACCGATTTTTCCGCCAACTTGACCACCTAGGTAAGTACCAGGAGCGAATGACCAGTTAACACCTAGAGAGCTAGGTACAGATGGTTGAAAGTAACCAAGTTTCGCAGTAGCAGAATCGCCTAGTTTGAACTTCGCTGCCGCTGTAGCAAATGAAACGCCATTGTCTGTACAGTCAGTCCATACATCAGAACATGCGCTGTCTTTCGCTTTTTTATCGTATGGGTTATTAACACCCCAGAAGTTCATTTCGTGATCTGCACCACCGTTTTGCCACATGTCGAATGTGCTGTAGATAACAACATCAAGACCAGCAACACCGCCAACATAGCCAGAGTTGAAGCCTAGGTTCGCAAAGATAGAACCATGGTCTAGGTTCGTTACCTTTTTGGTGTCGTTACCATTTGCATCTACATTACCACGGTCACGAGCACGCATCCAAAAGTTAAGGTTACCGCTAATAGTCGACTCAGAGAAAAACTCTGAAACTGCGCCAGCGTACTCTGGGCCTAATGGGTCTTCAGCCATTGCTGGTGCAGCTGCTACTGCTCCCATCATTGCCGCCGAAAGAGCTGATACTTTAAAAAATTTGTCCATGGAAAAAAACTCCTAAAAATGGGTATAGCTGTATTTTCTATCTCACCTTAAGTTGGCCGCCGAAGGGGAGAAGTAAATTCCCGAATAAACCTAAATCATCTCTAATTTAGTAATTTTTAGTTCCTGCATACACACCGTGTATCCACACCATTAAGACTAACTTCGCATCTAAAAACATCCAAACGGAACTTATTTTTTTTCTAAAAAAATATGACCAACGCCAAAGTTCCATATAAGTTGTTGATCCAGATCTTATTTTTAACACCAAAGACACAATCAAACTCCAGCCCCTTATTATTCAGTTACTTGAAGAGATTCGACAACGCTCAATTTGAAGTCGATCGCAGACTTTTTTGCTATGAGAGATGAATAACTGAAGGAGAGATCCTGATCACTGAAATCAGTAAAAGGCGCATTGGATGGCTATTAGGTGACTTTTTAATTGCAAAGAAAAAGCCCTAAACGACTGCCATTTAGGGCTTTTAGTTATTTTTTAGCTTTTTTGATAAGCGCTATTTCATTAAGTTGAGCAAGTCTTGTTCAGTTTGAATCTCAATACCTAGCTCTTGTGCTTTTGCAAGCTTAGAACCAGCATTCTCACCAGCAAACAAAATGTCTGTTTTCTTCGATACACTACCCGTTACTTTCGCGCCTAGATTCTGTAATGCTTCTTTCGCTTCTGAGCGACCTAGTTGAGAAAGGGTGCCAGTTAATACAACCGTCTTGCCTTCCAATGGTAATTCAACACCTTCTTGTGGTGCTGCAATCTCTGGCCAGTTGATGCCTTGTGCTAGCAAGTCTTGAACAACGGCTTGGTTTTTCTCTTCACCAAAGAACGTCGTAATGTGTTTTGCTACGATCACACCAATGTCCTGAACTTCAATCAATTGCTCTTCTGTTGCTTGCTGAATTGCATCTAGGTTTTTGAAGTATTGTGCTAGGTTGGCCGCTGTCGCCTCCCCGACTTCACGAATACCCAGCGAGTACAAAAAGCGTGGCAACGTTGTGAGTTTTGATTTTTCAAGCGCATTAACAACGTTGGTTGCCGATTTAGGCCCCATACGCTCTAGTACTGTTAAGACACCCGCAGAAAGCTTGAATAAATCAGCTGGGGTTTCCACCATCTCACGATCCACTAGCTGTTCAATCACCTTGTCACCCAGGCCATCTACGTCTAACGCTTTGCGGGAAACAAAATGCTTTAACGCTTCTTTACGTTGTGCCTGACATACTAAGCCACCAGTACAACGTGTTACCGCTTCACCTTCGATACGCTCAACGTGAGAGCCACATACCGGACAAGCATCTGGGAAAAGGATTTCACGAGCCGTTTCAGGGCGACGCTCTTTGATAACAGACACCACTTGTGGAATCACGTCACCAGCACGACGAATAACAACTTGGTCACCGACCATCACTTGCAAACGCTCAATCTCGTCTGCGTTATGAAGTGTCGCGTTAGAGACCGTTACACCGCCAACAAATATTGGTTCAAGCTTGGCTACTGGAGTAATCGCGCCAGTACGACCAACTTGGAACTCGACTTCGTTCAGTGTGGTTATTTCTTCCTGAGCCGGGAATTTGTAGGCAATCGCCCAACGAGGAGCACGAGCAACAAAACCTAAACGCTCTTGAATCGCAATGTCGTCCACTTTGATAACGACACCGTCAATTTCGTAAGCCAAAGCTTCACGGCGAGTAAGAATATCTTGGTAGTACGCTTTAACCTCTTCCAAGCTATCGACTCGCTTGGTTTCTGGACACATTGGCAAGCCCCACGATTTGATTTGTAAGAATCGTTCGTAGTGACTGTTAGCAAGAGTTGCCCCCTCCACAACGCCAACACTGTATGCATAAAAGCTTAGAGGACGTGAAGCCGTGATACGAGAATCTAATTGACGTAGGCTACCTGCTGCCGCATTGCGTGGGTTAACAAAAACTTTCTCGCCTTTTTTTCGTGCGTTCTCGTTAAGTTTGTCAAAACCGGCTTTTGGCATGAATACTTCACCGCGCACTTCTAGACGCGTCGGCCAGTCTTTACCTTGTAACTTTAATGGAATAGCACTGATGGTTCGTACGTTCTCAGTGATGTTTTCACCCGTCGTACCGTCACCACGAGTCGCAGCTTGCACCAATACACCATTTTCATACAGTAAGCTCACGGCCAAGCCATCAAGCTTAGGCTCGCAACAGTATTGTTTAATGGTATGGCCAACGACACGGTCTTGAGCTCGTTTATGAAAGCCATCTAGCTCTGCATCATCAAAAGCGTTGTCTAATGACAGCATTGGCACTTCGTGAGTAACTTGGCTGAATTCAGACAATGGCTGCCCACCAACACGTTGGCTTGGAGAATCAACAGTAACCAGTTCTGGGTGTTCGGCTTCAATATCCAATAGTTCACGCATCATACGGTCGTATTCTGCATCTGGAATCTCTGGGTTATCTTCCACGTAGTAACGAACAGCGTGGTAATGCAGCGACTCTTTTAGTTCTTCTAGTCGCTGAAGTACTGATTCAGACATATTAAAGCCCCGTGTATATTCATCAATGAGGTTGGGAATCTAAGAAAAAAGGCTCCTAACGGAGCCCTTTCATTATTTGGTGTTAAGATTATGCGTTAGCAGCATTAAACTCAACTATTTGACGTCGATATGATGCTAATCGATCTGGTGTCATCAAGTTTCGTTGATCATCCAGAACGTTACCGCCCATATCGTCAGCGATTTGTTGCGCAATGCGCAGCATTAGGTTGAAGTTTTGGTCTGCTTCACCGTAGCAAGGTAGCGTCATGAAGAACGAAATACCTTTGGTGCTAAATTCTGCTGGGTCGCCATGCTCTAGCGTACCTGGTTGCATCATATTGGCTACGCTGAATAGCACTTTGCCGTTACCAGACAAATCTACATGACGATGGAAAATGTTCATCTCGCCATAAATGAGGCCATTTTGTTGCATGCTGTCGAATAATTGAGTGCCCACAAAAGGCTCGTCGCCAGCGCAGTGGACGTTCAATACAATCACTTGCATTTCTGGTTCAGGCTTCGGTTCTTCGACAACCGGCTCAACGACCACTGGTGTAACTTCCTCTTCTGGCGTTTGCGCTGCTAAAGGAGCTTCAAACACTGGCTGGAGAGTTTCTTCCACAACTTCTGCGACTTCTTCTTTTTCAGCAAAAGCCTTCGCAGGTTCTTGTAGTACAGGTTCGACTTGCTCGTCATCCGTCTTCGTCGCAACAAACGCTGGAATCTCTTGCTCTTCTCTCTGCTCTTTGTCTTCTTTTGCCTCAAGGACATCATCGATCAGAGGATCAGACGAGAATTTGTTATCGAATGAATTTTCCATCCCAAAATCTGGCTCTTTGCGATCTTTACGAATGATTTCAAAATCGTCTTCTGGAGCAGGAGCAAAATTGCGCTCTTGTTCAGGAGTGTCTTTATCCTCTTGGTCAACGTCCAACTTGCCAAGTGGCTTGTTACCAAATTTTGCTTTGCCTTCTTTTTTGCTTGTCCACAAACCATGAAACAGCAACGCGGCGATGGCTAATGCGCCAACAACAATGAGTACGAATCGCAATTCCTGCATTATTTACTCTCAATCTACTTGTTCTTACTACTCGCACATCCTTGAGCAGCAACCCAAGTGCAATAAATCCGAATGATGCTTTTACTTTACCAAAACTATATGTAGGTTTAGAACAACTTAATGCAAGAAGTTCCGCTTTTTGTTGTGATTCTTGCCACGATTCCACTTTACAAGACCTAAATTGTTAGGGCATTGAAAGAAAAGCATCCACAGGTACAATGAGTTTTCACTTACACGAAGCAAAATGGATATGAAGTCGAATAATCAGCCTAGAACCGGATTCGGTTACTTCCTATATGGAATTCAAATAGCACTTTCTCCAGAGATACGTCGCTTTGTCGTCTTGCCACTGCTTGCCAACATCTTGCTTGTTGGTGGTGCTATCTTCTATTTATTCTCTCATCTCGATGTTTGGATCGAGAGTTGGATTGGCAAATTGCCTGAGTTCCTCTCATGGCTTACCTACATCTTGTGGCCAATTTTGGTGTTGACCATTCTTGCCACCTTCTCTTACTTCTTCAGCACATTGGCGAACTTCATCGCCGCACCATTTAATGGTTTGTTGGCTGAAAAGGTCGAAGAGTCCCTCACTGGACAAAAAGTCAATGACGATGGCTTTGCAGCTTTGATCAAAGATGTGCCTCGAGTCATAGCCCGAGAATGGCGCAAGCTGCTATATGTGTTACCAAAGGCGATAGGTTTATTTTTGCTGCTACTCATCCCAGCATTAGGCCAAACCGTTGGGCCTTTCTTGTGGTTCATCTTCACTGCGTGGATGTTGGCAATTCAGTACTGTGACTATCCATTTGATAACCATAAAGTGCCTTTCAATGACATGCGTTACAAATTGAAACAAAAGCAAGGTAAGGCATACGGCTTCGGTGTACTGGTTTCTGTCTTTACGACCATTCCAATTCTTAACCTCATTGTGATGCCAGTTGCAGTATGTGGTGCGACAGCCATGTGGGTGACAGAATTTAAACATCAACAGTAGCCCACTTTTAAACCTATTCAGGGAAGGCAGGATCAGCCTTCCCTTTTATTTTGCTCATTTCTCGACCAACCTCATAAGATATAACTTTTTAATCCTTTTCCCTTTTTTTTATACCGCATATTCTTCTAACCATATTCACAAAACGTGTAATGAAGGAACATCACTATGAGCAAGATCTACGAAGACAACTCTCTTACCATTGGTAACACGCCACTCGTTCGCCTAAACAAAGTGAGCAACGGTAAAGTTCTAGCGAAAATCGAAGCGCGTAACCCAAGCTTCAGTGTTAAATGTCGTATCGGCGCGAACATGATTTGGGAAGCAGAAAAAGCGGGAACGCTTAAGCCAGGCGTTGAGCTAGTTGAACCAACAAGTGGTAACACAGGTGTTGCGCTTGCATTCGTAGCAGCAGCTCGCGGTTACAAGCTAACACTGACTATGCCTGAGTCTATGAGCCTTGAACGTCGTAAACTTCTTAAAGCACTAGGTGCAAATCTAGAACTAACAGAAGCAGCAAAAGGCATGAAAGGCGCGATCGCGAAAGCAGAAGAAATCGTTGCAAGCAACCCAGACAAATACCTTCTTCTACAACAGTTCAACAACCCTGCTAACCCAGAGATTCACGAAAAGACGACTGGTCCAGAAATCTGGGACGCAACTGACGGCGAAATCGATGTATTCGTAGCAGGTGTGGGTACGGGCGGTACGATCACAGGTACAAGCCGTTACATCAAAGGCGAAAAAGGCAAAGCCATCACTTCTGTGGCAGTAGAGCCAGCTGAATCACCAGTGATTGCACAAGCGCTAGCAGGTGAAGAAATCCAACCAGCACCACACAAAATCCAAGGTATTGGCGCAGGTTTCATCCCTGGCAACCTAGATTTGGAACTTCTTGACCGCGTTGAGCAAGTCACTTCTGAAGAAGCGATCGAGATGGCTCGTCGCCTAATGGAAGAGGAAGGCATCCTAGCAGGTATCTCTTCGGGCGCCGCCGTTGTTGCAGCAAACCGTCTTGCAGAACTCCCTGAATTTGCAGGAAAAACTATCGTAACCGTTCTACCAAGCTCTGGTGAACGTTACCTAAGTACAGCGCTATTTGCTGGTATCTTTACCGAGAAAGAGAACCAACAGTAATATGTGGTCAAATCAATTTTTCGTTTAAAAAAGCCCCGTTCAGGGGCTTTTTTGTTGATCCCTGCCCCACCTTTGGTAATATCAGGGTGTTTTATTTTTAGGTTCAAAATAAAGAATCTAAACCAAAAAGGTTTCAGTGTGATTACGCACGCAAACAGTTGCGTAATCACCAAACTTTTGACTAGTATCAGTTCTGACACGCTTTGAACTCTCCCGTGCTAGCGCACAAGGTGTAAAGCAGTTAAGCTAAAACTTAGTCATAAACTAACAAAAAAATACATTTATTGGGGTATATCACATGTACGAGAAGCAAGTAGAAATCACAGCAGAAAATGGTCTTCACACTCGTCCAGCTGCACAGTTCGTTAAAGAAGCTAAAGCATTCGACGCGGACATCACTGTGACTTCTAACGGTAAAAGCGCTAGCGCTAAGAGCCTATTCAAGCTGCAAACACTAGGCCTAGTAAAAGGTACTCTAGTAACTATCTCTGCTGAAGGCCCACAAGCTCAGCAAGCAGTTGACCACCTAGTTGCTCTAATGGACCAACTACACTAATTCGGTCTCCTATTTCAGAAGCCATTTTGTGAAAGCAAAATGGCTTCGTTGGAAATAGGCTCAAAACTAAGCTAATACTATTCGTTAGCGCACCCATTATTCTCCCGTTTTATAAAGTTGACCAACTTAAGGTAAGGCTATGATTTCAGGCATCCTAGCATCTCCTGGTATTGCAATCGGTAAAGCACTACTACTTCAAGAAGATGAAATTGTCCTAAACACAAACACTATTTCTGATGATCAAGTAGAAGCAGAAGTTGCACGTTTCTTTGACGCTCGTAACAAATCTGCAGCTCAGCTAGAAACCATCAAGCAAAAAGCGCTTGAAACGTTTGGCGAAGAAAAAGAAGCGATCTTTGAAGGTCACATCATGCTTCTTGAAGACGAAGAGCTAGAAGAGGAAATCCTAGCACTTATCAAAAACGACAAGATGACTGCTGATCACGCGATTCACTCAGTGATCGAAGAGCAAGCATGTGCTCTTGAGTCTCTAGACGACGAATACCTGAAAGAACGTGCAACTGACATCCGTGATATCGGTTCTCGTTTTGTTAAAAACGCACTAGGTATCAACATCGTTTCTCTAAGCGATATCGATCAAGAAGTTATCCTAGTAGCTTACGACCTAACACCATCTGAAACAGCGCAAATTAACCTAGACTACGTTCTTGGTTTCGCTTGTGACATCGGTGGTCGTACTTCTCACACTTCAATCATGGCTCGCTCTCTTGAGCTTCCAGCTATCGTTGGTACTAACGACATCACTAAGCAAGTTAAGAACGGCGACATGCTGATTCTTGATGCGATGAACAACAAGATCGTTATCAACCCATCTGACGCTGAACTAGAAGAAGCAAAAGCAGTTAAAGCTGCATTCCTTGCTGAAAAAGAAGAGCTAGCTAAGCTAAAAGACCTACACGCAGAAACAACTGACGGTCACCGCGTAGAAGTTTGCGGTAACATCGGTACTGTTAAAGACTGTGACGGTATCATCCGTAACGGTGGTGAAGGTGTTGGTCTGTACCGTACTGAATTCCTATTCATGGACCGTGATGCGCTTCCAACTGAAGAAGAGCAATACCAAGCTTACAAAGAAGTTGCTGAAGCAATGAACGGCGAAGCTGTGATCATCCGTACTATGGATATCGGCGGCGACAAAGATCTTCCTTACATGGATCTTCCAAAAGAGATGAACCCGTTCCTAGGCTGGCGCGCAGTACGTATCAGCTTGGATCGTCGTGAAATCCTAAGTGACCAGCTACGTGGTATCCTACGTGCATCTGCACACGGTAAACTACGTATCATGTTCCCAATGATCATCTCTGTTGAAGAAATCCGTGAGCTTAAGCAAGCAATCGAAGAGTACAAAGCAGAACTACGCGCTGAAGGTCATGCATTCGACGAAAACATCGAAATCGGTGTAATGGTTGAGACTCCAGCTGCAGCAGCTATCGCGCACCACCTAGCGAAGGAAGTTGCTTTCTTCTCTATCGGTACAAACGACTTAACTCAGTACACACTAGCGGTTGACCGTGGTAACGAGATGATTTCTCACCTATACAACCCACTATCACCAGCTGTACTTACTGTGATCAAGCAAGTTATCGACGCTTCTCACGCTGAAGGTAAGTGGACTGGTATGTGTGGTGAGCTAGCTGGTGATGAGCGTGCAACACTTCTACTTCTAGGTATGGGTCTGGACGAATTCTCTATGAGCGGCATCTCTATCCCTAAAGTGAAGAAAGTTATCCGTAACTCTAACTTCGCAGAAGTGAAAGCAATGGCTGAAGAAGCACTTTCTCTACCAACAGCAGCAGAAATCGAAGCAGTTGTAGAAAAGTTCATCGCAGAGAAAACTCAATAATCAACTAATTCCAATGAGATAGGCGCTCAAAAAAAGTCGTCTATCTCGAAAGATTGGTATACTATAATTCGACAGAATTAAATAAAACGTTAGGAGCATGACACAATGGGTCTGTTTGACAAACTTAAGAAGCTAGTATCTGACGACAGCGCTGACGCAGGTGCAATCGAAATCATCGCACCACTATCTGGTGAGATCGTGAACATCGAAGATGTGCCAGATGTTGTTTTCGCTGAGAAAATCGTTGGTGATGGTATTGCTATAAAACCTGCTGGTAACAAAATGGTAGCTCCTGTAAACGGTACTATCGGTAAGATCTTCGAAACGAACCACGCGTTCTCTATCGAGTCTGACGACGGTGTTGAGCTATTCGTTCACTTCGGTATCGACACTGTTGAACTGAAAGGCGAAGGCTTCAAGCGTATCGCAGAAGAAGGTCAAACTGTTAAAGCTGGCGACACTGTAATTGAATTCGATCTAGCTCTTCTAGAAGAGAAAGCGAAATCAACGCTAACTCCAGTTGTTATCTCTAACATGGACGAAATCAAAGAGCTGAACAAGCTTTCTGGTTCTGTAACTGTTGGTGAAACTCCAGTTCTACGTGTAACTAAGTAATTTTTACTTAGCCGAACACGAAAAAAACGCTGCCAATGGCAGCGTTTTTTATTACCTGAAACTTTTGTTCTTGAGCGATGTTCATCGCTGCAACCTATTCAACTAAGTAAGCCAAGTGCCGAGCTCGGTCTCTGCTTCGCTTGGGCTAGCAATGCGGTAGTTGCATCTTGCAGTACTTGTGAACGCACCATCTCCGTCGATTCTCGCGCAAAGTCCGTATCTCGTATCCGCCCTTTTGATTCGGTCACACTTCGGTTCACCGTGTTAAGGTTATCCATGGTGCCACTAATCCGGTTTTGGAAGCCGCCTATTTCACTTCGATGTGAGTCAACGTACTTAATCGCGGCATCAATCACCCCAATTGACAGCTGTGCACCACCAGCAGTCGACATATCGATATCGTCCATGGTGACTAACCCACCAGCAGTAACGTCAAGCTCATCCGCTAAACTACCCTTTAGTTCCATTCCTTCTGGCGCATTTAGCGTTGAGGCAAAAAATTGCAGCTCATTATTTTCCGTTACTGAGGCACTCACTATCGATTGCTGCGCATTGATGTAAGTGGCAACTTGCTCGATGCGGTCTCCTAGTTTGAGCCTAATAGATTCAGTTTGAGATTGCCCTTTGCTGTCTTGATATTCAAGTTTGAGGGTTTGATTATCTTTAGTGACTCGCCAGTCTTCATCGACCGCATCACCAACATAATGCAGCCCTCCCATCTCTGGAATATGGCTACGCATGTTTCGTAGCGTCAAAGAGATTGAGTTGGCATTCGCGCCAATATGGAAGCTTTGTGAACCGTAAGATCCATCAAATAGGTTTTTATCTGCAAATGTCGTCGTGATCGCGACACGATCTAGCTCATCTTGCAGCGCTACAACCTCGTACTGAATACTTTGCCGGTCACTTGAATCATTGCTGGCATTTGCTGCTTGTAGCCCTAGAGAGCGTAAGCGTTGCAATATATCGCTACTCTCATGCAAAGCGCCTTCTGCGGTTTGTGCCACCGAATATGCGTCGTGCGCATTTCTTAAGGCAACATCAAGCCCTCTTGTTTGAACATTAAGAGTATTGGAGATCTGTAGACCAGCAGCGTCATCACTGGCGGAGTTAATTCGATACCCCGAAGTGAGATTGCGCTGCGATTCTATGTTTTGCTCAGCTGCGTGACCGAGGTGTCGCTGCGTCATCATCGCAGTAACATTGGTATTTAAAGAGACCATCTAATCGATACGAGCTCCTTGTTCCCGTCCTGTACGGTGTACCTAATACGTGATTTGAATAAGCAAAAAGCCAGGGGTTAGCCTGGCTTTTGTATCACGTCGATTAGGTTTATTAACCTAGTAGGCTTAGCGCTGAGTTAGGCGCTTGTTTCGCTTGCGCAAGGATAGAACTTGACGCTTGCGATAG
>NZ_JAHGAH010000229.1:0-23469 GCF_030248475.1 Vibrio sp. D173a | reverse complement strand
CAGGTTGGCATCTTTACTCTGACGGACAGAACCATCTCCCCTCAGGCAAAAGCGTTTCATGATTTGTGCATTCATTACTTGAACTACCAAGAAGAAGTAGAATCCGCATAAGCATATACCCAAGTGACTTCAAGATGCAGGATTCAGAGCGTTGTCATTGATTCGAGGGCAAGGAAGACAACGCAGCGTAATAGCCAGCTATTTCCAAGTTGTTTGACGCAGCAATCGGGTCAATGACACGCTCCCAAAGGGTCCTCTTTGCAAATAGTAAGGGCCTTGGCTTGTATACTTTGTTATCGATTCTTGATTTAGAACCACCAAACCTTTAAATCGCCGCCGCGTCTACAAACCAAATCATTCTCGCTGAACCAGCATCTCGAGGTTACTTGGGTATAACTCACAACTAAAAAAGCCCCTGACACGTTAAGCATCAGGGGCTTTTTAAAATTTCATGAGCTAGAACGCACTACTTTCTGCGCTTGTAAACCACGCAGAAGTTGCCACGCTTGGTGCGACACTTAGAGCAGCGTTCGCAGTCCACTTCGGCGCGGTTACCGTCTTTCCAGCGCTTGATCAATTGTGGCTCTGCCAATAATGGACGAGAAAGCGCGAAGAATTGAATCTTGGTATTTTCAGCCAAGTCTTCAATCGCACAGAAGTCGTTTAAGCCACCCACGGTAATCACAGGTACGCTCACATCTTGGCTGAACACTTGGCCGTATTCGTGGAAGTAACCTTCTTCTTGTAGCGCGTAACCGTCGAACGATTCACCTACCATGGTGCTTGCGTTGCCGTGAATGTTACCCGATACAATGATCGCATCCACGCCCACTTCTTCTAGCTTCTTACAAACAATGCGCGTTTCATCGAACGTCAAACCACCATCGAAGAATTCCGTTGCTGTCAGCTTCACCAGAATCGGGAAATCATCACCAACTAGCTTGCGTGTTTCGTCATAGATCTCCATAAGAAAACGCATGCGGTTCTCTAGGCTGCCGCCGTACTGGTCTTCGCGACGGTTGTAATATGGGCTTAAGAACTGGTTGATCAGGTACGTGTGCGCCGCGTGGATTTCTACACCATCAAAGCCAGAAGCTTGTGCACGCTTGCTCGCTAGCGCAAATGCTTTAACGATGTAGTCAATCTCATCTTGAGTCATCGCTTTGCCTTCCGTTTTGGTGCCACGCTCTGGCACTTCACTTGGAGCAAAAATCACACGCTCGCCAACGTTGAAGGTCGTTTTTGTGCCGCCGTAAGCGATCTGCATGACAATCTTAGCATCATGCTCATGGACAAGGTCAGTCAGCTTTTTGTATCCATCGATGAAAGAGTCATTGTAGATCCCCATCATGCCTGCGTTAGGCTTTTCTTCTTCTACGATGTTCGCGTAGCCAGTAACGATCAACCCCACTTCACCCTTGGCGAGTTCTTCATAAATGTCGTACAGCTTCTCGGTCATGTGACCGTCTTCCGTTGCCATATTTTCCCACGTTGCACTTCGTACAAAGCGGTTCTTTAGTGTCATGTTGCCAATGCGGGCTTCTGAAAACAAAATGCTCAAGTCCAGTCCTCTTAAAATCTGTCTTTTTAGATACATCACTACCGAGCAGGAACGAAAAAGGAACAGCGATACACAAAGCATGGCTGTTCCTTCTCTGAATTTCTGTTCAGTGCAATGAGCGACACGAACCTTACCGCCGAAACTGCGGGAAAACTTTAATCTGGATTAAGGTTTGGTGAGATAGGTCACCGATTTCGCATTCATTGGGTTTGTTCTCATCACCACTACTGATGGCATCAATCGTTAACTCAGACCTACTTTCCTTTAATGAATAAACGGCAGTGGAATCAACTCCAGACCAAGTACGCCGCTGATGCCCATGACAACCAATAACGACATCTTAAACACCGATTTAGACCACTGGATGTAGTTGTTGTAATCCACTTTTTGGAACGTCACACGTGTCCACATAAAACACACCGCAGCCGAAACGGCTAAGTACTCGTAACCTGCTTCACCTAGCATAAACAGCCCGATAGCAACCACGCCAAAAGCAACCACGTACGCTTTCATATGCTGATGCGCTTTGGCAATCCCCTCTTTAACAGGAAGCACTGGAATGCCTGCATCACGGTAATCTTGCATGCGGAACATAGCAATCGCGTAAGAGTGCGGCATTTGCCACAGACAAAACATGACGAACAGCAATGTAGCTTCCAAGCTAATGTAGTTGGTCACGGCTAGGTAACCCACCAAAGGAGGAACTGCGCCGGAAATACTGCCAACTAAGGTGCCGTAAACTGAATTTCGCTTGTACCACATAGTGTAAAAGAAGACATAAAACACGTAACCCAAGAGTACAACCACGGCCGAAAGCGGATTCACCACTTGGAATAGCAGCGCCGTTCCGTTAAGCAACAATACTAAAGCATAAACAAAAGCCGCGTCGGTATTGATGTTACTCATCACCAATTCGCGGTTTTGCGTGCGCTTCATCTTTTGATCGATATCGCGGTCAAAGATGTTATTCACCACGCATCCTGATGCAATTACAAGCCCCACGCCAACTAACGTTGTCAATAACAACAGAAAGCTCGCTGGTTCTGATTTTGCGGCGAGGAAGAACCCCGCCGCAACAGAAATCAGGTTGCCGAAAATGATGCCCGGTTTGGTAATAGACAAATATCTTTTCAGCATACCCTAGCCTACAACTTCATGTTGACGTTCATGTTGTAGATGATCCAAATCGAACCTGCGATAAGAATCAAAACAACAATGGCGGTAAACATCAGTGAAACGAAGTTCCATTGGCCTTCTGGTGTTTTCACTTCCATATGCAGGAAGTACTTAAAGTGCACGAAGATCTGAACAAGCGCACAACCAAATAACACGGCATAAGTCGCAGTATCTGGCAGCAGTTGCGCCCACACACAGTAGAAAGGAATCACCGTCAGGATCAGCGACGCGATGAAGCCTTTTACGTAATCAGAAGCACCGGTATCTAGATGGTTTTCCATTACATAACCCCCAGTAAGTAAACGATGGTGAATACGCAAATCCAAACGATGTCTAGGAAGTGCCAGAACAAGCTTAGACACTGGAATCGCATCGACATGTTGTCGTTAAGGCCCTTAGTTGATAGCTGGTGGTAACCCACCGCCAGCCAGATCAAACCAAAGGTCACGTGCAGACCGTGAGTGCCCACCAAGGTAAAGAACGCAGACAGGAACGCACTTTCTTGCGGCCCGTAACCTTCTTCAATTAGGTGATGGAACTCATACACTTCCATGCAGATGAAGCCAAGACCAAGCAAGAAGGTTACTTTTAACCAACGTTTTAGGCCTGCGACATCTTTGCGCTTCATCGCAATCATGCCGAAGCCAAACGTGATACTACTAAACAGTAGCAACATGGTTTCTACAAATACGAACGGCAGTTCAAAGATATCTTTACCTGTTGGGCCCGCGATAGAGCCACTTTCAAGTACTGCGTAGGTTGCAAACAAGGTCGCAAACAATACACAGTCACTCATTAGGTAAACCCAGAAACCAAACAACTTGTTGCCGGCCGAGTCATGGTGATGATCGTGCTCGTGAGCGGCTACATTAGCTTGCATACGTCACCTCCAGATCGTCTTTTTTCTCGTTGTCTTTCACTTCGTTTTTCTTCGCTTCTTCAAGTTGAGCTCGACGCTCCGCTTCAATCGCTTTGATTTCTTCAACTTCAACGTAGTAATCCACATCGTCGTTGTAGCTGTGTTGAATACAAGTCACGATGATGCCAACAAAGCTTGCTGCTGCTAGCCACCAGATGTACCAAATCATCGCGAAGCCAAACACCAATGCCCATGCAGATACGTAGATACCTGTTGGTGTGTTCTTCGGCATATGGATACGCTCGTATTCCACTTCTTTGGTTGGATCGAATTCGCCACTCTGTTTTTGGTACCAGAACCCATCTAGAACGTCGCCTTTTGGTAGGTGCGCGAAGTTGTAGAACGGCGGTGGTGAAGAAGTCGCCCACTCGAAAGTACGACCGCCCCACGGGTCACCCGTTAGGTCACGGTTTTGCTCACGGTCACGAACACTCACGTAGATTTGAATGAACTGACAAGCCACGCCAAGCGCAATCACTGCCGTACCCGCTGCGGCAACTGCCAACAGTGGGAAGTACTCTGGGTTCAGATCTTGGCTTAGACGACGCGTCATACCCATAAAGCCCAGCGCGTACAGTGGTAGGAACGCCATTAGGAAACCGACAATCCAGCAAATGAATGCACGTTTGCCCCATGTTTCGTTCATGGTGAAGCCAGTTGCTTTCGGGAACCAGTATGTGATTGCAGCGAAACAACCGAATACCACACCACCGATGATTACGTTATGGAAGTGCGCAATCAGGAACACTGAGTTGTGCAGAACAAAGTCCGCGCCTGGCACTGCCATTAGTACGCCCGTCATACCACCTACAGAGAAGGTAATTAGGAAGCCAACCGTCCACATCATCGGAGTGGTAAAGCGGATTCGACCTTTGTACATGGTGAATAGCCAGTTGAAGATCTTCACCCCGGTAGGGATAGAGATAATCATGGTGGCGATGCCGAAGAACGCATTCACATTCGCACCTGAGCCCATGGTGAAGAAGTGATGCAGCCAAACGACGAACGCCAAAATCGTAATAACGATGGTCGCCCATACTAGAGAGGTATAACCAAACAGTTTCTTGCGTGAGAACGTTGCGGTTACTTCAGAGAACACACCAAAGATAGGCAAGATCAAGATGTATACTTCTGGGTGACCCCATGCCCAAATCAAGTTCACGTACATCATTACGTTGCCACCAAGATCATTGGTGAAGAAGTGTGTACCGATGTAGCGATCCAATGTCAGTAGCGCGATGGTTACCGTAAGGATTGGGAATGAAATAATGATTAGGATGTTGGCACACAGGGACGCCCACGTGAACACTGGCATCTTCATCATTGGCATAGACGGTGTACGCATGCGCAAGATGGTTGCGAAGAAGTTCACGCCCGTCAGCGTGGTACCCACACCAGATATTTGCAGTGCCCATATCCAATAGTCTACCCCGACTCCTGGGCTTGCTTCGATACCAGACAGTGGCGGATACGCCAACCAACCAGTACGACCAAACTCACCTAAGCCAAGTGACATGTTGGTTAGGATCACACCCACAACAAACAACCAGAAACTCAGGTTGTTTAAGTAAGGGAATGCCACGTCACGCGCACCAATTTGCAGCGGTACGATGATGTTCATCAAACCAATAACCAACGGCATCGCCACGAAGAAAATCATGATTACGCCGTGGGCAGTAAAGATTTGATCGTAGTGATGTGGTGGTAGATAACCGGTCTCACCTGCCGCAGAAAGCAGCTGTTGGCTACGCATCATGACCGCATCAGCAAAGCCACGAATCAACATCACCATTGCCACAGCGATGTACATAAAGCCTAATTTTTTGTGGTCTACTGAAGTAAACCATTCATTCCATAAGTATTGCCACTTACCCGCTTTGGTTATCGCCGCAACGACAGCCAAACCAACGATCGCGATCACCGCTAGAGTGACGACGATAATCGGCTCGTGATAAGGGATTGATTCAAGTGTTAATCTTCCAAACATTGCGGTTATCCTAGATTTTCCGGCAAACAGTTCATTGAACCCGGATGCTGGGTCACGACGTCGGTGAACAAAAATGGTGGAACGCTAGAGAACAGCTTCACAGGCTCAGCCACCGTTGGTGATGCAAGCGAGCGGAATTGCTCCCAGTCTTCAATACGATCTGGGCTAGCTTTCACTTGTTGCACCCAGTTTAGGAATGCCGTGCGATCTTCCATTGCCGATGCTGTGAACTTCATTTGTGAGAAGCCTTCACCGCTGTAGTTAGAAGCAAAACCTTTGTAATCACCAGTGTGATTCGCAATCAGGTTCAGCTTGGTCACCATGCCAGGCATTGCGTAAATCTGTGTTCCCAAACGTGGGATGAAGAACGCGTTCATGATGTTGTCCGACGTCAGTTTGAACTGAACAGGAACATCTTTAGGGAATGCCACGTAGTTAACTGTCGCAATGTTCTCTTCTGGGTAAATGAATAGCCATTTCCAGTCGAGCGACACCACTTCGATGGTGATCGGTTTAACATCACTTTCGATTGGCTTAGATGGCTCTAACTCATGAGTAGAGCGCCAAGTGATGGCGGCTAGAATCGCGATGATGATGATTGGAATAGTCCATACCACCACTTCGATCTTGGTCGAATGCGACCAATCCGGCGCGTACTCCTCGCCTGTATTTGACTCACGGTAGCGGTAAGCAAAGTAGATTGTCATAAGAATCACAGGGATCACGACAATCAGCATCAGTAGAAGGGCTGTGATGATCAGCTCTTTCTCCTGAACGCCAATACTACCTTTCGGGTCAAGTAGAGCAGAGTTACACCCTGCGAGCATAAGGATGGTCGCCACCAAACTTATCCTCGATAAGATGCGTGTATATCTTGAAGCTTCCATTAACTTTCTCGATGGTTAGCCAATAACAGAGCAAGCCCTGTAATTGGTTGTCTTGGTCATTAGAATATTTTTGTGTTGAGCTTGTGCAGCAATGGACTTCTTAGTAGGAACATCAAGTTGCTTGATGGTTAAAACCACACTCACAACGTGAGTTTATTGTTACACTCTTTGAAATACATTGTTACATTCGACCGCATTATGGGTAGAGAAAGGAGAAACCTCACCAGACAAAAATGGAAACTAACATTCCATTTACGAAACAAAGCATTAGGCAATGAAGACAAAAAAAGACACACAATATTTACGTGCTTCAGGATTAAAGCCTTTTACTGAAAGGATCAATAAAGAGGAAAAGGTGACATGTTTAGTCACGCATTAGAAAATACGCCGAGCACTACATTAGAAAGTACGAATTAAATAAAGCGTGACAAGCATCATAGTTATGAATTCACATACTATTTACATGGCATTTGACAAATTAGTGAGATCACCAGTCAAACATTGACACATTGAATGATAAAACGTCGATAACTTGAGAGCTGAACCATCAGAAACAAAAAAGAGCCATAATCGGCTCTTTGTTTACATTCTTATCCCGCCATCCACTTCGAGCACCCGCCCAGTGAAATAGTCGTTTTCGAGAATGTATTTTACGGCATGAGCAATCTCACTTGTCTCCCCCATCCTTCCGACAGGTATCATCTTTTGCAGTCGGCCTATGGCTTCTGGCTTCATTTGGTCCGCCATAGCGGTTTTGATAACACCGGGGGCAATGGCCGCAGCACGGATGCCGTATCTGGAAAGCTCTCTTGCCCATGTTGTTGCCATGGTCGCAACGGCAGCCTTCGATGCAGAATAATTGGTTTGCCCAATATTGCCCGCTCTTGCGACGCTGGAGATGTTAATGATGGCACCTTTCGAGCCACTTTCGATCATTTTGACTGCCGCTTCTCGACCACATAAGAAGGTGCCTGTGACGTTGACGTTCATCACTAGGTTGAACTGCTCAAGCGACATCTTGGTGATCTCGCCTTCTTTGGCTTTGACTAACAATCCATCTCGCAAAATGCCTGCGTTATTAACTAAGCCGTTTAGCTGCCCAAAGTCTTGGATAATCTCGTCAAAGGTTTCTTCCACTTCAGATTCATTGGTAACATCTAGTCGGTAAATCAGCGCCTTGGCACTGAGCATTCGGCATTGCTCTTGAGTATTCAGAAGCCCGGTTTCGTTCACGTCAAGTAGGGCTAAATCTGCGCCCGCTTGAGCAAGGCTGACCGCCATCATCTGTCCTAACCCTTGCCCCGCCCCTGTGATTGCAATGACACTGTTTTTTAAATCCATATCTGTACTCCATTACTGGATGACTTCCATGTTCAAAAGCTTGTCTAGTAACAAACTGTTTGCCTAGAACCTATTTACTTAGAAACTATCGAGCTCGTCCAGATAAAGTGAATGGCAGTCTTAGCCTCGCCAAAACCGTCATTCCCTACAGCGAAGAACGAGCGTGATAGGGAATCTCTCTTTTAGCCCTTCTGGTTCTTATAGAATTCAAACAAGCTTGAGAAATCGAGTTCCGCATGACCGCTGGCATTGTGGAATACATAAAGATTACGAGCCAAAGAGCCCATCGGAACAGAAGAGTTAGTTTGCAGCGCTGCATCCAAACCTAAGCCAAGATCTTTCAACATCAGCTTACTCATAAAACCAGGGTTGTATTGATTGCTCGCTGGTGCAGAGTCCATCACTCCGGGACATGGGTTATAAAGCTCTAACGCCCAGTTTCGACCTGAGCTTTGCACCATGATGTTGGATAATACTTTCGGATCAAGTCCGTGGTCAATACCAAGATTGAGCGCTTCGCAAGTTCCCGACATCAAAATGCCCAGCATCAGGTTGTTACAGATCTTCGCCATCTGACCATCGCCTGCTTTCCCTGCGTGGAATACGTTTTTACCCATGTATCGCAAGATCGCATTGGCTTTGGAGAATGCTTCGTCCGAACCGCCAACAATAAAGGTCAGCGTTGCCGCTTTTGCACCTGCCACGCCGCCTGAGACAGGAGAATCAACAAACAACAATCGTTTGTTCTGTGCTTCGTTCGCCACCAAACGAGCAGAATCTGGATCAATGGTCGAACAGTCAATCAGCAATGCATTGTCCTGCACAATGTTGAGCAAACCAACACCACCACGTAAATCCCCCAAATACACCGCACGCACGTGTGCACCTGCAGGTAGCATGGTGATCACCGTGCCAGCGCCATCCACGGCTTCTTCTAAGGTACTAGCAACCACTGCGCCAAACGGTTCGAGTTGCTTCGCGGCGTTCACATCCACATCGAACACTTGCACATGAAACCCTGACGCCAATAGGTTTTGTGCCATTGGACTGCCCATGTTGCCCAAGCCAATAAATGCAATGGTACTCATGTTGTTTCTCCTTATTTTCCTAGCTGTGCAAGTGGATGTTCCTCTTCTGACCAAAGAGAAGTAAACAAGGTGTCGATGACGCTTTCATCGACTTCACTGACGCTGTTAAACATCCATTTTGGATTGCCGTCTTTATCAACTAATCGAGAGCGCACGCCCTCTTCAAACTCACCGAGTAATGCGCTACGAACTGACAAGGTTAGCTCTAGACGGAAACAATCCGCCAACGATAAACGGTGGTACTCTTTGACTTGTCTTAAGCAGATATGCGCGGTGATCGGACTGCCCGAGGCAAATGACTTTTGCGCGATCTCAAGCCATTGAGTGCCGCCTTCTATTGCTTGAATGCGTTGGGCAATCTGATTTAAATCTGAACCTTTGCAGGCTTCTTTAATTTGGTCGAGATACGGGCAGATTTGTGTGGTTGGTTTACTGTCGATAACTTCCTCTTCCATTAATTGAAGTAACGCGCTGACTAGCGATTTGGCATCAGCAGAACCCCAAGCTACTTGCTTCAATTCTTCAAGCAATGCCGGATATTGCTCTTCCAACAGCAACCATTCTGCCAAACCAACAGTGACCGCGTCACTTGAATTCACCCTTGCGCCAGTCAGTCCTAAGAACAAACCTACTTCTGGGTCGATTTGGCTTAAGAACCAAGTGCCACCCACGTCTGGATAAAGCCCGATATTGATCTCTGGCATCGCAAGACGAGATTTAGGGGTAACAACCCTGTGGCTAGTGCCCATAAACAAGCCCATACCTCCGCCCATCACAATGCCCTCACCCCAGCCAATGATTGGCTTTTGGTAGGTATGAATCAGGTAGTCACACTCGTATTCGAGCGAGAAGTAGTTAGAGCAGAATTCGGCAGTTTCTTCTTTGCTTTTCTCGTGCATGACATGGTACATGGTTCGTACATCGCCCCCTGCACAAAACGCTTTTTCGCCCGCCCCATTGAGGATGACACAAACCAAATCAGGGTCATCTTGCCATTCGATAAGTTGGTCGTTGAGCTCTGCCAACATGTCGTAAGTCAACGCATTCAAAGAAGCCGTGTTGTCTAACGTCGCGATACCAATTCGGTGCACGCCGTCTAAGCAATCTATTTCGCTAATGGTTACTTTCCCTGTCATGCGACCTCCTATTGATTCTTCCAGTTGGGTTTACGTTTTTCCAAGAAGGCACGAACCCCCTCGGTTTGATCTTCGGTATCGAATAAGTTTAGAAACAGTTCTCGCTCTTTAATCAGACCATGTTTGAGTGGCGCTGAACGCATGTTTTGGATAAGCGCTTTACATGCAGTTACCGAAGACGGCGATTGATTGGCAACCGATTCTGCAAGCTCAATGGCTTTATTCAGCGCTACACCTTTTTCCACCACTTCTTCTACTAACCCAAGTTCTCGCGCTTGTGCTGCACCGACTTGTTCACCGCACAATATGATGCGTTTCGCCCAACCTTCACCGACCAATGCGGTTAGGTTTTGCGTACCACCAGCACAAGGCAGTAAGCCCACTTTCGCCTCTGGCAGTGCCAGCACGGCTTGCTCTTCCACCACGCGAATATCACACGCCAATGCGACTTCCAATCCGCCTCCCATGGCATAACCGTTGATGGCCGCGATGGAAACCCCTCGAAATGCAGACAGCGTTTCAAAGGCTTCACCAAAGATCCGCGCCATCTCTAACGCAACCGCTTTATCGCCATCGGCAAACAACTTGAGGTCTGCACCAGCCGAGAAAAACTTCTCACCATTCCCTGTGAGCACTAGAGCGTAAACGTCTTTGTTGTCGTTTAACGCAAGCACCAATTCCTTTAATGCCGTTAAACTTCCTGACGTCCAAGTATTGGCAGGCGGGTTGTTCATGGTCACCACCGCAACGTGATTGCTGATGGTGTGTTGAATCGCTTGTTGTTCTGGTAATGACATATCTCTGAATCCTTTCTTGATGAAAATGACCTGAGTTTTATGAATAAAAGCAGAGCTTGGCGTTGCGTCTATAACAATGCCGACTCCTCTGCGAGCAATCGACGTGCGATGATCAAACGCATGATCTCATTGGTGCCTTCCAAGATTTGGTGCACTCGAACATCACGGAAATAGCGTTCCATTGGGTATTCTTTGATGTAACCATAGCCACCGTAAAGTTGCAGCGCTTGATCACAGACTTGAAAGCCGACATCGGTAGCAAAGCGTTTTGCCATGGCACAATAAGTCGTGGCGTCTGGGTCACCTCGGTCTAACTTGCTAGCGGCGTACCGCACCAGTTGGCGAGCAGCGACAAGCTCGGTTGCCATGTCTGCCAGTTTGAACTGCAATGCTTGGAATTGAGCTAATGATTTGCCGAACTGTTTACGTTCTTGTATGTACTGCGCCGCTTGATTCAACGCTTGCTGAGCCGTACCGACAGAGCAGGTCGCAATGTTGATGCGTCCGCCATCCAAACCTTTCATGGCGAACACAAACCCTTGCCCTTCTTCCCCGAGCAAATGTGACGCAGGAATAGAAACATTGTCGAACGTTACCGCGCGTGTTGGCTGACTGTTCCAGCCCATTTTCGGCTCTTTACGTCCGTAGCTAATGCCATCTGCATCGGCGGGGACAACAAACGCGGATACGCCTCTCGCACCTGCATCGCCGGTTCTCGCCATCACGACTAAAACGTCGGTATCGCCTGCGCCAGAAATAAAGGTTTTGCCGCCGTTGAGTATGTAGTTATCACCTTGTTTAGTTGCAGAAGTCGTTAGAGATGCCGCGTCCGAACCTGCGTTTGGCTCGGTTAAACAGTAAGAACCGAGAAAGTCACCCATAATAAGTTTGGGGCAGAACGCGTCTTTTACCTCTTCGCTAGCAAAGCTCGCGACCATCCAAGTCACCATGTTGTGAATGGTCATAAATGCGGTGGTCGACGTACACCCCATCGAGAGTTGCTCGAAGATTATAGACGCATCCAAACGGCTTAAGCCCAAACCGCCTTGTTCTTCTGGTGTGTAGAGGCTCAAGAAGCCAAGCTCTCCTGCCTCTCGTAGAATGTCTTTGGGGAAGATTTGTTTCTCATCCCACTCTGCTGCCATTGGCGCTAAACGCTCTGCCGCAAACTGCTGCGCGGTGTCGGCAAACATACGTTGATCTTCGTTGAGTTCAAAATCCATATGATCTCCTTACTTCGTTAGCGCAAGTTAATAGTCAAGTTTGGACCGGTTGGGATATCGTCATCAAACCAACGAGCCGTCACGGTTTTGGTCTCTGTGTAGAAGCGCACCGCTTGTTTGCCGTAGGCGTGCAAATCACCGTAAAAGCTGCCGCGCCAACCCGTAAACGAGAAGAATGGCAAAGGCACTGGAATTGGCACGTTCACACCTACCTGCCCGACTTGAATCTCATGTTGATACTTTCTCGCCGCCGCACCATTCGCAGTGAAGATGGAAGTGCCGTTGCCGTATGGGTTGCGATTCACGAGCTCTATCGCTTCTTGTAACGTGTCGACCTCAATACACACCAAAACAGGCCCGAAGATTTCTTGGGTGTAAATCGACATCTCGGTAGTGACGCCACTGAATAAAGTCGGACCGACCCAGTTACCTTCTGGGAAGCCTTCCACTTCACATTGGCTACCATCAAGTTCACACACCGCCCCTTGTTGTTTGCCTTCTTCAATCAAACCAAGCACACGCTGTTTTGCTTGTGCGCTAATCAAAGGACCGTAAGCGGCATTTTCGTCATCCCAAGCGCCGGGATGCACTTTCGCCATTTCTTGCTTTAGGTCGGCAATCCACTCTTTCGAACTACCTACAAACACAGCGACAGATATCGCCATACAACGTTGCCCTGCCGCACCAACCGAAGAGCCAACTAAGTTGTTCACCACTTGGTTTTTGTTCGCATCTGGCATCACTACCATATGGTTTTTCGCGCCAGCAAAGGCTTGAACACGTTTGAAGTTCTGTGTGCCTGTGGTGTAAATGTATTGCGCTACGGGTACAGAACCGACGAAAGAAACGGCTTGGATATCGGGATGTTTCAGCAGCAAATCGACCTGCTCTTTACGACCGTGCACGATTTGTAGCACACCTTTTGGTGCACCCGCTTCTTCGAACAGTTCAGCCAAGCGAATTGACGTGAGGGGCACTTGCTCAGAAGGCTTAAGGACAAAGGTATTACCGCTCGCAATCGCAATTGGGAACATCCACAAAGGGATCATGGCGGGGAAGTTAAACGGCGTAATACCACAGCACACCCCAAGCGGTTGGATCAGCGAATAGCTGTCGATATCGGTCGCAACGTTCTCGACGGTTTCTCCCATCATGTTGCTGGCAATATTTGCAGCTTGCTCGACCACTTCGATACCACGCCACACATCCCCTTTTGCATCCGCAAAGATCTTGCCCGTCTCGTGAGAAAGTAACGTCGCCAATTCATCATGATGTTCTTTCAGTAGATGTTGGTAGCGCAGCATTAAACGCGCCCGCTCAGACACGGCGACATCTTTCCAACAGGTAAAGGTGGCTTTTGCACTCTCAATTGCCGCGTGCATCTCTTCATCCGTTGCGCATGGCAATCGCGCAATCACATTATTGGTGGCAGGGTTTGTGACTTCTACCCAATCCGTTGCTTGAGATTCACGAAACTCACCATCGATGAATAAGGGAACCGTGCGAGTCATAATCTAGTCCTTCTTTACGTTATTTGATAATTGAATTTAAAGCGGTATCTCGACACCAATGGCAGTGGCTTCACCACCACCGATACACAGTGATGCAACACCTCGCATCACCTTTTTATTGTTGTTGTCACCGTCAACACTGAGCACTTGTAGCTGGCGTAGACTATGAATGAGGGTCACCAAAATACGTGCTCCGCTCGCACCAATTGGATGCCCAAGCGCACACGCCCCACCTTTGATGTTTACTTTGTCTTTATCGATGCCCAATTGACGTACCGCAATTTGCGTAACAACGGCGAACGCTTCGTTGATCTCCCAAAGATCAACCTCGTCTACTGACCAGTCGAGTTGAGATAACAACTGCTCTATTGCAAAGACAGGCGCGAGGGTAAATTCGGCGGGCTTTCTGGCATGGGTCGAGTGCCCCTTGATGATTGCTAATGGCGTTAAACCTTGATGCAGTGCCACCTGCGAGTCCATTAACACCAAGGCTGCAGCACCATCGGATATCGCACTTGAGTTCGCAGCCGTCACCGAGCCGTTCTTATCAAAAGCAGGTTTGAGTTGAGGAATTTTGTCGAGCTTAATCGAGCGAGGATGCTCGTCGTAATCCAAAATTGAAGTGTTATGACGTGTCGTAATTTCTATCGGCGAGATTTCATCGTCAAACAGACGCTGCTCTTGCGCTTCCAATGCTCTTGTAGCGGATAGGATCGCCCATTCATCCATTTGCTCACGGGTAAACTCAGAACGGTCAGCCGTTTGCTGCGCATAGACTCCCATCAAATGCCCTTCATACGCGTCTTGAAGACCGTCGAGGAACATGTGATCGTAGGTAGATTGATGACCCATTCGCATGCCGTTGCGTGCTTCTTTGAGCAGATACGGTGCGTTGGTCATGCTTTCCATCCCACCAGCAATAGCACTTCGAATACTACCCGCTTTGATGAGATCGTGAGCCAGCATGACGCTCTTCATTCCCGAGCCACATACTTTGTTGATGGTGGTACAGCCTGTGGTTAGCGGAAGATCTGCACCTAGCGCCGCTTGCCTGGCTGGAGCTTGCCCGCACCCTGCTGGTAATACGCAGCCCATATAGACTTCATCGACTTGGCTAATCCCGCTCGCTCCCACTGCCGATTTGATGGCAAATGCCCCTAATTGAGGCGCTGAATATCCTTGTAATTGACCTTGAAAACGCCCAATTGGCGTTCGCTTTGCACTGACAATCCAGATGTCGTTTCCCATGATTTCGTCCCTTTTGACGATAACTCACAGTTCAACAACTCATCCTTCACACCTGCTACCACGGAGCATTCACACGAAGTGTGTTGTCACTCCAGCCTCTCATAAAGCAATGAATTTTCGCACTGTGATTCCTTGACGTTTACGTAAGCATAGCACTAACATTTACGTAAACGTAAAGAAACACATTAATAACAACATAATTTTTTCTCCTGTTTTGTGCGAAGACCGATACTAGGCCTTTCAGATAAAAGCATGACGGGATTTTAAGAAGCCAAAACTTTTACTCAGAGGGACAAGCCGAGTGGATAAATACAAGATTAGTGACCTCGCCAAGGAGTTCGACATTACCACCCGAAGCATTCGTTTTTACGAAGATGTCGGGCTGATAGAGCCAGAACGAAAAGGCAATATTCGCGTTTATCAACGTAGAGACAAGATCCGTCTCAAGCTGATTTTACGTGGCAAGCGATTGGGCTTTTCACTTGCAGAAATTCGAGAATTGTTCGAGCTGTACGATACCCAGCAAAGCGATGGGCAACTGCTCAAAATGTTGACCATCATTGATGAAAAACAAGCACACTTACAGCAACAACTCGACGACATTAGCGTCGTGATGAACGAGCTAGAAACCGCCAAAGAGCGATGTAAGCAAGCGCTGAGCAACAATAAAACCAACAGCCAATAGCTCTAAGTTATTGAGTAATAAAAACAAGAATAACCATAATTTCCAAGCCCAAGCAGTGTAACTCGAACCTTATCCGTACTAACAACCGCAGTACTCGCAACAGGGAAATGTTATGAAAAGCAGCTACACCCCACTCAACTTTGGGCTTGGTGAAACCATCGATATGCTCCGAGACCACGTCAACGCGTTTGCCACCGAGCATATCGCCCCTATCGCCTCAGATATCGACCGCGACAACCAATTCCCCAATCATCTGTGGTCCAAGTTTGGTGAAATGGGTTTGCTCGGCGTGACCGTCGACGAAGAGTTCGGTGGTGCAGGTATGGGCTACCTTGCTCATGTTGTTG
The DNA here is from genome assembly GCF_030248475.1 of Vibrio sp. D173a. Classification (NCBI taxonomy): domain Bacteria; kingdom Pseudomonadati; phylum Pseudomonadota; class Gammaproteobacteria; order Vibrionales; family Vibrionaceae; genus Vibrio; species Vibrio sp. D173a. Next base: position 7,563 of record NZ_JAHGAH010000229.1, on the reverse strand, counting down.
CGATGGAAGAGATCAGCCGAGCTTCGGCATCTGTCGCGCTCAGTTACGGCGCACATTCCAACCTTTGTGTTAACCAAATCTTTCGCAATGGCTCCCCTGCTCAACGAGAAAAGTACCTACCTAAACTCATCGATGGTTCTCACGTCGGCGCACTAGCCATGAGTGAGCCGAACTCGGGATCTGACGTAGTTAGCATGCAGCTTCGTGCTGAAGACAAAGGCGATCACTATCTGATGAATGGCAATAAAATGTGGATCACCAACGGTCCCGATGCCGACACCTTAGTGGTCTACGCGAAAACCGATCCTAATGGAGGCTCTCGCGGTATCACCGCTTTCATTATTGAGCGAGAGTTTGAAGGCTTTAGCCATGCACAGAAGCTCGACAAACTTGGTATGCGCGGCTCCAACACCTGTGAATTAGTGTTCCAAGATTGTGTCGTGCCTAAAGAAAATGTGTTGGGTGAATTAAACCGTGGTGTTGAAGTGTTAATGAGTGGCTTAGATTACGAACGCGTGGTACTAGCCGCCGGCCCGCTTGGCATCATGCAAGCCTGCATGGACGAAGTGGTTCCGTATGTGCATGACCGCAAACAGTTCGGCAAATCCATTGGTGAGTTCCAACTGGTACAAGGAAAGCTTGCTGACATGTATTCACGCATGAACGCCGCCAAAGCTTACGTTTATACCGTCGCTGCCGCGTGCGACCGAGGTGAATGCACACGTAAAGATGCCGCTGGCGTGATCCTTTACAGCGCCGAGCTCGCCACGCAAATGTCCCTCGATGCTATTCAGCTGTTGGGCGGTAATGGCTACATCAACGAATACGCGACAGGGCGCTTGCTACGCGACGCCAAACTGTATGAGATTGGCGCTGGCACATCTGAAATTCGCCGCATGTTAATTGGACGAGAGCTGTTCGAAGAGTCTCTCTAACCCACCGACAAGGAAGTCACTATGGCAATCATTAAAAGTAAAACCAAGCCAACCGACGAGCTGTTTTTGTCGAATAAAGCGGTCATGACCGAGTTGGTGAGCAACCTTAAAGCCAATATCAAAGCCATCAAACAAGGTGGCGGACAGAAAGCCATTGACCGCCAACGTCTGAAAGGGAAACTGCCCGTTCGTGAGCGTGTCATGCTCCTTTTAGATGAAGGCAGCGAGTTTCTTGAAGTCGGACAATTTGCCGCTTGGAACGTCTATGAAGAATCAATTCCATGCGCAGGTGTGGTTGCTGGGATTGGCACCATTGAAGGCATTCAATGCATGGTGATCGCCAACGACCCCTCAGTGAAAGGCGGCACCTATTACCCACTCACCGTGAAAAAGCATCTACGCGCGCAAGAGATCGCACAACGTTGCCAACTGCCTTGCGTCTATCTGGTGGATTCTGGGGGGGCGAACCTCCCTCACCAAGCGGAAGTGTTTGCTGACAAAGAGCACTTCGGACGCATCTTCTTCAATCAAGCCAGAATGTCGGCACAGGGCATTCCTCAAGTTGCAGTGGTGATGGGGCTTTGTACCGCTGGTGGCGCTTATGTACCAGCCATGTCGGACGTTTCCATTATGGTCAAAGAGCAAGGCACCATCTTCTTGGCAGGTCCACCGCTAGTGAAAGCCGCAACCGGAGAGATCGTAACGGATGAAGAGCTTGGCGGTGCCGATGTGCACTGTCGCAAGTCTGGCGTTGCCGATTACTATGCAGAAAATGACCAGCACGCATTGCAGCTGGCGCGCGAAGCCATCTCAAATACCAATCAATCACTCCCCTTCCAAAGCGACAAAACCGTCTTGCCACCGCGTTACGACGCCGAAGAGATGTACGGCATCGTCAATGCAAACCTTCGCTTGTCTTTTGATGTTCGAGAGATCATCGCTCGCGTGGTCGACGACTCAGACTTTGACGAGTTCAAGGCGCTTTATGGCAAGACTTTAGTGTGTGGTTTCGCTCGAATCCACGGCAATTTGATTGGCATTGTGGCAAACAACGGCATCTTGTTTTCAGAGTCCTCACAGAAAGGCGCGCACTTTATTGAGCTGTGTGCCAAACGCAAAATTCCCCTACTCTTTTTGCAAAACATCACTGGTTTTATGGTAGGCAAAAAGCTTGAAGCGGAAGGCATTGCCAAACACGGCGCAAAACTGGTGATGGCAGTCGCCTGTGCGGACGTACCCAAGTTCACCGTGATTATTGGCGGCTCTTACGGCGCAGGCAACTACGGCATGTGCGGTCGCGCTTATGACCCAACCATGATGTGGATGTGGCCGAACGCACGAATCTCAGTAATGGGCGGAGAACAAGCCGCGGGCGTGCTCACTCAAGTACGGCGAGAAGTGATAAAGCGCCAAGGTGAAGACTGGCCAGAACCAGAAGAAAGTGCATTCCGAGATTCTATCGTAGACTTGTATGAGTCTCAGGGGCATCCCTACTACGCCAGCGCACGTTTGTGGGATGACGGCATCATCGACCCGAAAGAAACGCGTCAGGTGTTAGCTCAAGCGTTAAGAGCATCGCTCAATGCTCCAATTCCTGACAGCAACTTTGGCATATTCAGAATGTAGCAATGTAGAAATCTAGAGAAGAAAGGACGTCACATGCAGGATCATCAACCGAGTATCATCCCCAATACAAAGCGACAAGATGAAGTACTTTGGAACGTCGATGAATTCGGCGTCGCAACGCTAACGCTCAATCGTACAGAGAAGCACAATGCGTTTGATGCCTGTATGATTGACTTGCTGATCCATAGGCTTGACTACCTCGCTTTACGCACCGATGTTCGATGCTTAGTACTTCGAGGAAACGGCAAGCACTTCTCCTCTGGCGCGGATTTAAATTGGATGAAATCCATGGCAAACAGCACCAGAAAGCAAAACCTTGAAGACGCACAGAACCTCGCTCGTCTGATGCATACACTGGACGCTTTCCCTCAGCCTACCATTGCGGTTGTGCAGGGTTCCGCATTTGGTGGCGCACTGGGCTTAATCTGTTGTTGTGATATTGCCGTCGCGGCGGAGAATGCGAAGTTCTGCTTGAGTGAAGTCAAGCTAGGGCTGGTTCCGGCAACTATCTCTCCTTATGTCATGCGTGCTATGGGAAACCGTCAAGCTCGTCGTTACATACTCAGTGCCGAAGTTATTAACGCCGCCAAAGCAGAAAAGTTTGGCCTTGTGCATGAGGTTCATAAGCTGGATAAAATCGAAGCCGTGGTAGAAAGTTTGATTGATTCTTTGCTGCTCAATAGCCCAGATGCAATGCGAAAAGCCAAAGCGTTATGCCATCAATGCCACCAAAATCCGATTGATGGTCAGCTTATCCAATACACGAGCCAACTGATCGCCGATATTCGCGTATCACCGCAAGGACAAGACGGCCTACAAGCCTTTCTGGAGAAGCGAGAACCGGGTTGGATAAACAAGCCAGCTAAGGGCAAGAAATGAATTTGCCAAACAAGGTAAATATTGTCGAAGTGGGTGCGAGAGACGGATTACAAAACGAATCGCCAGTGTCCACGCAAGCCAAGATCCGCTTAATCGACCTGCTCTCGGATACAGGGCTCACCCATATTGAGGCAGGCTCTTTTGTGTCGCCTAAATGGGTACCTCAAATGGCCGATTCACTCGATGTGATGAAGAGAATCACCCGCCGCCACAACGTCACCTACTCAGCGTTAACGCCTAATGTGCAAGGCTTTGAGAAAGCGCTAGAAGCTGGAGCTACCCACGTTGCTATCTTCACCTCCTCATCGGAGGGCTTTTGCAGACACAACATCAATTGCTCGATTGCGGAAAGCCTCACCCGCTTTGAGCCGGTAATGGAATTGGCAGTAACCCATAACATTCCCGTTCGGGGCTACTTATCTTGCGTGGCAGACTGCCCTTACGATGGATCAACCAAACCAGAACAAGTGGCAAGAGTCGCTAACCTGCTGATGGAATTAGGCTGCTATGAGGTTTCACTTGGAGACACCATAGGTACAGGCACGCCTATGCGCATCGCTAAAATGTTAGAAGCCGTACTAGTGAAAGTCCCAACCCATAAGCTCGCTGTGCATTTTCACGATACGTGGGGACAAGCGTTAGCAAATATCTACCAAGCCTTAACAATGGGTGTCCATACCGTCGATAGTAGTGTGGCTGGACTTGGGGGCTGTCCTTACGCTCATGGCGCATCGGGTAATGTTGCTACCGAAGATGTGCTCTACCTTTGCCAAGGTTTAGGAATCGAGACAGGAGTAGATTTGGAGTTGCTCGCCAAAGCCGGATGGATGATCAGTGAAGAGCTAAACCGTCAGCCGACCTCGAAGGTATCGATGGCATTAAAGCAACGTTAATCATAAAACAAAAAGTTCTTTGTAAAACAAAAAGCTGCCTTGCTTAACAAGGCAGCTTTGTCATTTTCAAGTACGATGAGTTTTAGACAAAAAGGTGTTAAAACTTGTAAGTAGAACCCACGTACCAAGATCCAACAGACTGGTCGTAATCTTTAAATGCAGTTTCTAGCGTGTAATGGTCAACTTCATAACCTGCACGGAATGCAAGACCACCTAGCATTACTGGCGCATACTCCAAGCCAACACCTAAACGAACCGTGCCGCCACTCTCGCTGTCCTTAAAGTTGTTGCCTGTGACGTTTTCTTTTACTTCGTAGCTGATTGAACCTAAACCAAGCGTTGCAAATGGGCGTAAGCCATTGTCGAACGTGTAACCTACATTTGCGGCTACGGTAAACGTATCGTGGCTTAGCTTTAAAGCCGAAACATTTTGCACCTTAACATCAGTATCCGCATACTTAGTGTATTGTGCTTCAATAGCAACAATGCGGTTGATTTGATAACCAGCAATCAACTTGTATGCAGAGCCATCCGAATCTGAAGTTAGAGGAACGCTTGCCCCTGAGTGTCGAGCGATTGCGTGACTTACATCATTCATGTAGCCTGCGTCATCAAAATCGGTATTACCGATGCCCGCACCAAGATAAAAGCCACTCATATCGTTAGCAGATGCAAAACTAGAAACCAGTGCAGTAAGAAGAAAAACCTTTTTCATTTTGAATTGTCTTTGCCGTGTTGTTTGAGTCGACACACTCTAAAATCTCACCCCTTAAATAACTAAACAGAAATCAAATTGTTTTCACATTTATATTTATACCCTTACTTAAAGCAAGGCTTAAAAGGCCATAAAAAATATCAATGCACTGATTTTTAATGATTTATTTTCATTTAAACTGCAAACTTGATTTATAAATTAATCTCGGTAGACTGTGCCGCTTTCAAAATAAGTTTAGGTTCCCATAACTTTTTAATCTCACCTAACGAGATAGAAGTTGCCTTCTAAAAAGCCAATTTAGCAATGAAATCGATCCAGTTTTCGAACTTAACTTTAGAATGTGCAACAAGGACGTTACGTAATCAAAACGGAAATAAAGTCGTTCTCAGGCCTCTTCCTTATGAGGTTCTTTTACTGCTCCTGCAAAAAAATGAACCTGTATCCCGAGAGGAACTTTTCAAGACCTGCTGGGAAGGGTTGGTCGTGACCGATCAAGCATTAACCAACGTGGTTTCTGGCCTACGTCGTAACCTGCTTTCTTTAAAAGCCCAAAACGCTGAAATCAAAACCATCAGTAAAGTCGGTTATTTTATTCAGGCCGAATCCATTGAGGCCATCACGCAACCAGTACCTCAAATTGAAGAAACTGGCTCAGAAACTGTCTGCGATAATCAGAGCGATGAAGTAAGCCTCACCCATCCAATGCGACAGAAAACCAGTACTATCCTTCTAGCTGCGGTTTATGTTGTTGGCACCGTTGTAGCTTTGCTCACCCTTCTAAACTTAAAACCACTTTTCGAGAAGCCAAGCTATATAAAAAAGACAACTATCAACACCTTGTCGTCGGACAAACCAACATCTATTTACATGACGCCACTCCAGGGTTTATTTCGGCCGACAATTTAAAACTGCTACTGAATAAATTACCCCAAGTGCAATGTAATGCAGACGTGTACATACGCCTTTTCCCTTCGATCTATGAGGCAAATATGGTCGCTTTGACTATTTGGTTGCACAAAACGGATGGGAATAAAAACCATATGTATCGCCACTTTAATGTTCAGAGAGAACAATTGGGCGAATATATTGCCGACTCATACTCTAGCAAGGAGGCGATATGCGCATTTTAGCGGTGGTGTTTGCAGCGATTACAACTGCATTTGCCATTTATTGCTGGCAATTTGAAAGTTACGATTTTAGCGGCACCCGATGGCGTTGTTCAGAAAAAAAAGCGGGATTTACTTCAGCAGCGTATCGCCAATATCAAAGCATCGAAGAGTATACGACCATCTACTTTCCTTCCAATACCAGTGTGATTTACTACCAGTCAGGCATGCTCAATCATAAGTCGGGATTGAAAGAACCTTTCGAACTTGTGCTCACAGCGACAAATGAAGTCAATGGACAGCGAATCCAGCAAAAGTTTAATAGTGTCGATTGGAACCTGACTCCAACCGAGTCTCCCTTATTTACCAGGGATAAAGACAGCTTGGTCGGTTTTGAGTCTGATTTAAATTACTTTATCCAAGATGAGCGTCTCTTCTTCTTTAACACAAACGAAAGCGAAGATGTGAACATTGCCTGCCACAAGGTTTAGGAATCGATGCAAGGTTGCATTTGGAGGAACTCGGCAAACCGGACGGATGTACAGTAAGAGTTAAATCAGCTGGCCAACCACGGAAGGTACGCTTCTCTATGGCGATAATGCCGACTTAATCCAAGCGCAGGCAGAAGTTCCAATTGGACGCTTATTCAAGCCCGAAAAGCAGACTTCTGCCCAAGCGAGATGCATCAATAATGGCCACCAATATTGATGATCTTAATGCTGTTTGATGACGGGTAGATAAAGGTTACTCGGTCCGTTTGATTCAAGCGTATCGAATAAATTGGATAGGTTTCAAACTTCTTCCCTTTCAACTGCTCATAGTGGGAATCCCCCACAGCAGATGCCGCCTCTTTCGGCGAGTAGTTTTGATCAACGATCAATCTGCGCCAATCATGATATTTCCGCATGCTACTCGGACTCACAGAAACGTGCTTACTTTTGTCGAAACGTGTTCTTTGATCACTGTCGTCAAATTCATAACTCATCGCATGAACTCCCTAAATATTCGTTTTTAATCATCATAGATTTAGCAATCGCACCAAGTGCAACCTGCCATTTTGGCAAATCGACCTTAACGCAATCGTACCTTGATGCATAATGGCGAAATATAAGGTGAATCTGACGAGTCGAAATGACGGATACACGATACCTATTGCAAAAGAGAGTGTTTTTTAAGCAATGTGAATGTCAAAATAGATAAGTTGCAAGTTTGAGCACGGAATTCACGTTCTACTTCTGTGAACAACTTCACATTCATACCTATAAATTAACCAAGAGAGACTAGGGCGTGTTGATCTTTGCTGTACATTTCGTATTCAGCAATACATCGGTAACCACATTAACATGAATGCCAGCGATAACATGCTGGCATAATTCCTTTCTAACTTGTCATATCTACTTGAAATAGCT